>DATLFR010000176.1 GCA_035540895.1 Actinomycetota bacterium
TCCATGGGGGGAGCCGGGAAGCGCACGGCGGGCTCCCGGACCGCCACCGGCGCGGGAGGTTCGATCGGGACCGGCTGCTCCACGAGCACCGGGTCCATCTCGCCGGTCGCGTCACCCGGGTCCGGTCGCCACACGGGGGACGGCGCCCGGCCGCACATCATCTGGTAGGAGAGCCGCCCCAGCGCGAGGAGGTCCTCGGAGGCGGATGTCTGCTGGTGGGGATCGAGCACCGGGGCCAGCCCGAACCAGGCGAGGGTGACGCCCCCGTCAGCACGGATCCAGACGTGGTCGGCGTCCACGGTCCCGTGCACGATCCGATGGGCGTGCGCGTGGTCGAGGGCCGCGGTGACACCGCCGAGCACGTGGTGGACCGTGTCCGGGTCGAGCGCGCCGTACCGTTCGATCAGCTCGGACAGGCACGTACCTTCGACCCCGGACCCCACCACCACGAGGGAGCCGTCCACCCGGTCCCAGTCGCGCAGGACCCCGATGTTCGGGTGGCTCAGGCCGGACATCGCCCGCACCGCTCCCAGGAGCCGCTCCTGGAAGGAGAGGTCGCCCGCGAGCCGGTCCTCCAGGACCCTCACCTCGACCCGCTCCGCGCCGGGGCCGGCCCCGAGGAACCGCCGGGGGCCGACACGCTGGCCGAGCCGGTACCCGCCCGCTACGACGTCGCCCGGGCCGAACCTGAGGTTGTCCAGGGTCGTAGCCATCGCCCTGAGGATGGGGGAGATGTCAATGCCTGTCAACGGTTGTTACGAAGCGAGCCGGGACGTGACGCCGCCCGGGACCGGGAGCGCCCTAGGCGGCCGTCGTCGGTAGGACGACCCGGAACCTCGAGCCGCCGCCGGGGCGGTCCTCCACCCAGGCGTCGCCTCCGTGGAGGTTGGCGAAGCCCTTGACGAGGGTCAGCCCGTTCCCGCTGCCCGGCGACGCGTTGTCCCGCGTGCCCTCGAACGCCTCGAATATCCGGGACTTGTCCCCGTCGGCGATGCCGGGTCCGTCGTCCTCGACGGAGAGCAGGACCGTGCCGGCTCCCGGTTCGCACCTCACCCAGATCGTCGTCCCGGGCGGGGTGTGTCGGACCGCGTTCGCCACCAGGCTCTCCACGATCCTCTCCACCTGTCCGGGGTCGATGGCGGCCCGCAGCGGGCGTGCGCTCACCACGAGTCGGTGCTGCGTCGTGTCGATGGCCAACCCTCCGATCACCCTCTCCACGAGCTCGCTCATCTCGCTCTCGACCCGGAAGGGCTCGACCAGTCCTCGGCGGAGCCGATCCACGTCCAACAGGTTCGTGAGGACCGTCTCGAGACGCCTGGCTCCGGAGCACAGGCCCTCGGCGACGTCCTCCAGCTGCGCGGGGGACATCTGACCGACCCGGCGGACCAGGGTCTCGGCCAGGCCGACGACCAGGGTGAGCGGGGTCCTGATGTCGTGGGAGACCGCGACGAGCAGCGCGTCCTTCACCTGTTCGCTCTGCTGGAGGCGGCGGGCCTGGGCGCGCTCTCGCTCCGCTGCTTCCTGGAGGGCCCGGGTCCGGGCCTGGACCCGCCGCTCCAGGTCGTCGTTGCGCGCGCGGAGCCGGGAGTGGAGCCGGCGAGCCTCCAGGAGGTTCGTCATCCGGAGCAGCAGTTCGGTGTGGTCGACGGGTTTCGTGACGAAATCGTTCGCGCCCTCTCGGAGCGCCCGGTCGCGTGCCTTGTGGGAGACGTCCGCGGTGAGGACGATGATCGGCAGGAAGTCGCCGGGCGCGAGCGACCGGTGCAGGGTCTCCATCACGGCGAAGCCGTCCAGCACCGGCATCATCAGGTCCAGCAGCACCAGGTCGGGCCGCTCGATCTCGACCTGTCGCAGGGCCTCGCGCGGGTCGGTGGTGCCGACGACGTTGAGGTACCCCTCGACGCGCAGGAGCTCGAGGAGGACGCTGACGTTCGCCTCTTCGTCGTCGACGACCAGGATCCGGCTCTCCACCGTGGTCGGGGGCGCGGAGGACACGTCAGGCCGCTCCCAGGGTCTGTTCCAGCGCGTTCATGAATGCCTCGATGTCCAGGGGCTTCGTCAGGAACGCGTTCGCCCCAGCGTCGATCATGTGGTCGTGTAGCCCCGACGACGCGTCCGCCGTGATGACGATGACGGCGACGTCGGCGGTCTGGGGGTCCCCGCGGAGCCGCTCGAGCAGCGCCCTCCCGGACATGTCCGGGAGGTCCAGATCGAGCAGGATCAGATCGGGTTGGTGCCGCCGGGCGAGCTCGAGTCCGATCCGGCCCTGCATCGCGGGGAGCAGGCGGACATCCGGCCACGTCGCCAGCACCTCTTCCAGGAGCTGGAAGTTGGAGAGGTTGTCCTCGATGTAGAGGATGGTCGCCCCACTCGGACCCGCTCCCGGGAGGCCGCCCGCAGGCGCCGTGAAGGCGATCTTGACCGGCGGCTCCGCCTCCACGAGGTCTATAGAGAACGTCGACCCCTGGCCCTCGACGCTGTGCACCCGGATATCCGCCCCCATCGCCTGAGCGAGGCGCCTCGAGAGGGCCAGGCCCAGCCCGGTCCCCTCGATCCCCCTCGAGCCCGCCCCGAGCCTCTCGAACGGGACGAAGAGCCTCTGCGCATCCGCAGGAGCGATCCCGATGCCGGTGTCGGTGACGTCCACCCTCAACCGGCCTCTCTCGCGCTGAGCCGTGACGGTCACCGATCCGTCGGGCCGGTTGTACTTGACCGCGTTCGACAGGAGGTTGATCAGGATCTGCTTCAGGCGCTGCCTGTCCGCCTGGACGAACCCGTCCCGCGCGCCGCTCATGTCCGCGAGCAGTCGCACCTCGGACTGCTCGGCCATGGGCCGGACGAGCTCGATCGCCTCGTCGAGGACGTGCGCGAGCAGGACCGGCTCGATGGAGAGGGACTCCGCGTTCCCCGAGTCGAACCGGGAGACCTCGAGCACCTCGTTGATCAGGTTGAGGAGATGCCGCCCGGCCTTGATGATCGCCCCGGTCTGACGGAACTGGTTCTCGGTGAGTCCGTCGCGGTCGAGCAGCTGCGCGAAGCCGAGTATCGCGTTGAGCGGGGTCCTCAGCTCATGGCTCATACGGGACATGAACTCGCTCTTGGCCTCCGACGCGGCGACCGCGGCCCGGCGAGCCGACGCCTCCTGCGCCGCGCGGTGCCGTTCGCTCTCGTCGGAGACGACGACGAGGAGACCGGTCGCGTCTCCACCGGGTCCGGCGAGCGCGCTCGCCCTCACGTTCACCCACAGCGCGGTCCCGTTCGGTCGCACGAAGCGCCACTGGCGCGAGGTCAGCGGGATCCGGTCGAACACATCCAGGAGCGCTCGCCTGACCTCCTCCTGGAGCTCCCGCGGAGCGAACTCCACGAACGGGCGCCCGAGGATCTCCCCGGCTGGGCGCCCGAATATCTCGGCCAGCTTCGGGTTCACGAAGGTGGCCTGGAGCTCGTTGTCGATGGTGGCGATCCCGTCGTTGGCGCTCTCCACGATGAGACGGTGCCTCCGCTCGGACTCCACCAGCGCTTGCTCGACCTCTCGGGTGGCTGTCACGTCCTTCACGTTGGCGATGACCCCCGTGACGGCCTCCTCCTCCACGAGGGCCGTCATGGTCACCTCGAGGCTCATGACCTCCCCATGCGGTGACCGAGCGCGGCAGTCGAGGGTGGTCCTGCTTCCGGGGTCGGTCACGACCGCCTCCATGGCCGCGGCCATGTGCTCCAGGTCGTCGGGAACGACGAAGTCCAATCCGTGTGTCCCGAGGATCTCGTCCGGAGGGGTACCGAACATCGTCTCGACCGAGGGGGAGACGAAGGTGATCACTCCGTCGAGGTCGGACACGGCCAGGACGTCCGACGAGTTCTCGGCGAACAGTCGGAAGTGGCGATCGATGGTCCGCAGGGCGCGCTGGATGCGCACACGCTCGATGGCGTAGGTCAACGACCGCCTCAGCGCCTCCGGAGGGCACCTGTCCCTGAGCAGGTAGTCGTGGGCGCCGATCTCGATCGCGCGAAGGGCGCGCGTCTCATCCACGTCGCGCGCCACGACGATGACGGGAGCACCTCGTGCCCGCTCGAGCACCGAGGTGAGCGCCCCGAAGCCGTCTGACTCCGCCAGGCCGAGGTCCATCATCACCGCCGCCCAGACCTCACTGTCCAGCAGGTCGGCCGTCTCGCTCAGGCTCGCGCGCTGCACGCACTCGAACTCCGGCCCCAGAGCCAGCTGCATGCGCCCGGCATCCGCCGACCCGTGTCCCACCATCAGGACCCTGGGTCGTGCTTCCGCGGTCACGTCCCCTCCTCTGTCATGTTCCTCCCCCCTCGTGGTCATGAGATCAGGGTGTCCGGAAGGTTCGTCCGGCGGTAGATGCAGGAGACACCGATATCGACGTGACATCTGTCACGGGGGACTGCGGGGTGGCCCCGCGGCGCGCGTCCAACCGAGCCGGCCGCTGGAGCCGAGCGGCGAGCAGAGCGGCCTGCGTCCGCGACTGCAGCTCGAGTTTCCGAAGCATCGACGACACCAGGTTGCGGACGGTTCCCGCAGATAGGTGCAGACGTCCGGCGATCTCGCGGTCCGACAACCCGTCGGCCAGGCTGAAGAAGACGTCCTCCTCAGGCCGGGTCAGATCGGGCAGCCTGAGCGACCGCATCCAGACGACCTCCATGAGCCCGCCCTGAAGATCCGGCTCCAGGGTGAACCCGCCGTCGGGCGGCGTCTGAAGGGCGGCCAGCAACCCGTCGAGGCCGCCCCCCTTCGACAGGAACCCGGAAGCGCCCGCCTCTATGGCCGAGCAGATCGTGTGGCTGTCGGCATGTGCCGACAGGACGATGGTCCTCACCGCCGGGTGGGCCTCGGCGATGTGCCGGCAGAGGTCCAGACCGCTGCCGTCCGGGAGCCCGATGTCGACGAGAGCCACATCCACCTCGCAACGCTGCAGGGCTAGCCAGGCCTCGGACAGGGCACGCGCGGAGGCGACGACCTCCACCGAGTCGGTGTCGGAGAGCAGGCGCTGCAGGCCCTGAAGGACTATCTCGTGGTCCTCGACGAGGAGGAGTCGGACCGGGCTGGATCCCTGCTGGGCGATGGACACGTCAACCTCGTCTCTCGGGTCGATGGTGGGCTCTCGCGTGGGGGCCCGGTGGTGGTCCCCCATGCGTCTCGTCCACCGTGCCCGAGGGGCTCCTCGCCGACAACCGTCGCCCACATCAGGTCAGGGGATCGATGCGCATCAACCCATCTGATGCGCCTGCGGTGCCGGTCCTGACGTCGGACCTCCCCGGACCCTGGAGACCTGCTGGACGATCCGGTAATATCGGACGTGTGATCCAGGGGGGATGGATCCGGTTCGATCCTGGGGCGCCCAGCGGGTCATCGGGCTCGGGAGCGTCTGGACCCCTGCCGACCGAACCACGACGAAGAGCGGTGCTCCCGCGCCGCCGCCGCCACCTCGTCGTGAAGCTCCCCCCACCACGAGCGGGTCTCGAGAGAGCGGCATGAGCGCGATCCGCGTGATGGTCGTCGACGACCACGAGATGATCGCTCAGAGCCTGTCGAGGGTGCTCGGGGACGAGGCGGACATCCAGGTGGTCGGGACGGTGGGCTCGGTCTCAGAGGTCGCCCACGCCGCGGTCCGGCTGCAGCCGGACGTCGTGATCATGGACTACAAGCTCGCGGACGGGACCGGCATCGATGCGACGGAGAGATTGAGGTCGGTGCGTCCGGAGGCGAAGGTCGTCCTGCTCACGGGCTTCGCGGACGACGGCGTGCTCCTCGCGGCGATCGAGGCGGGCTGCTCCGGATTCATAACGAAGGACCAGCCCGCGACGGAGATAGTGAGCGCCATCCGCGCCGCTCAGGCCGGAGAGGCTCTGATATCGCCCGCGATGCTCTCCCGCCTGCTGCCCCGCATCAGGAAGGAACGGACCGGGTTCGACCCCGGGCTCACACCCAGGGAGCTCGAGGTCCTCCAGCTCCTCAGCCAGGGCCTCACCAGCCAGGCGATCGCCGAGCGCCTGGTCTTGAGCCCCCACACGGTCCGCAACCACATACAGAGCATCCTCCCGAAGCTGGGCGCCCACTCAAAGCTCGAGGCGGTGGCCATCGCGGTGCGTGAAGGCGTGATCACGATGGGGCCGGACCGGGCCGTTCACCGCGGAGAGGGCGGCGCCTGAGCCATGGCCGAGCCGCACGATCGCGCCCAGCTCGAGCTGGAGTGGCTGCGCCTGGTCCACGAGCAGCTCCCGGCGATGATGTGGTCCGTCGACAGGAACATGATCATCACCTCTTCGTTCGGGGCGGGTCTGAGAGCGCTCGGCCTGCGCCCCGATGAGCTGGTTGGCGTCCCTCTCGACGTCTACCTCGGCGGGGAGGAACACCCGGGCATGCGCGCTCACCGAGCCGCTTACGAGGGCGAGTCTCAGACGGTAGAGGTGGATCTCGGAGGGCGCCGGCTCTTCGGCCGGGTCGAGCCCCTCCGGGACTCCTGGGGGGAGATCCAGGGTTGTATAGGTCTCGCCCTGGACGTGACCGAGGTCCGCCAGGCCGAGCTCGGCCTGAGGCAGGCGGTCAGCCGGTACGAGCTGGCCATCCGAGCCTCCAACGACGCGATCTGGGACTGGAACGTGACCTCGGGGGTGATCGAGCGCAGCGACCAGATGAAACAGTTCGGATACGAGCCCGGGTCGGCTGAGCCCGGCCCGGCCTGGTGGTCGGGCCGGGTCCACCCGGCGGATCGGGCGCGCGTCGAGGGGTCCCTGCGTCATGCACTGGACGGTGGGTCGGAGACCTGGGAGGAGAGCTACCGGTTCCTGCGTGCCGATGGCTCCTACGCCGAGGTGGTCGACCGCGCCGCGATCCTCCGGGACGACGAGGGCAGGCCGATCCGGGTCGTCGGGTCGATGTCCGACATCAGCGACCGCATCCGGTTCGAGAACGAGCTCGCGGCACGAGCGCGCCAGCAGGAGGCGGTCGCCCGGCTCGGCCTCCGCGCGCTCCAAGGGGTCGATGCCGAGGACCTCATGCAGGAGGCGGTCGCGGAGGTCTCCGCCGCCCTGGGAGCCGAGTTCGTGAAGGTCCTCGAGCTGCTCCCCACCGGAGACGAGCTGGTCGTGAAGGCGGCCGTCGGGTGGGACATGGCGAAGGTAGGCGCCGCACGGGTCCCGCTGGACCCCTCGACGCAGTCTGGCCGGGCCGTGGCCCGCGAGGAGGTCGTGGTCACGGAGCGGTTCTCCGAGGGCGCGGTCGCCGGACCTCTCCTCGAGACGCCTCAGGAGGTGAGGAGCGGCATCAGCGTCTTCATCCCGAGCCGTGCGCTCCCGTACGGCGTCCTGGGCGCCTACACCGTCGACGAGCGGTCCTTCTCGTCCGACGACATCTCCTTCCTGCAGGCCGTGGCGAACGTGATCGGCGCACTGGTCGAGAGGGACCGGACCGCGCGGCTGCTCGTGGAGCGCGAGGGCCGGTTCGAGGCCCTCATGGCGCAGTCGTCCGACGCCGTCCTCGTGGCCGGTCCGGACGGGATGATCCGGTACGCCACGCCTCCCGTGGAGCGCATCCTGGGCCTCCACGCGGCTCGGATCGTCGGCACGCGCGTGGTGGACCTCGTCGAACCTGACGACCGCCCCCGTCTCCACCTCCTCAACTCGAGGGCCGTGATGGATCCCGGTCAATCCCAGTCCGACGTCTTCAGGATCCGGCACAGCGACGGGACGTGGCGGCACATCGAGTGGATGTCGATGAGCGCGATGCACATCCCCGAGGTGGGCGGCCTGATCCTGAACCTCAGGGACGTCACGAGGAGGCACCGCAGCGAGCAGGAGCGGCAGGCGCTGGAGCGGGAGCTCGACGAGGCGCGCCGGCTGGAGGGCCTGGGCCGCCTGGCCGGCGGCGTGGCCCACGACTTCAACAACATGCTCTCGGTGATCCTGAACTACGCGACCTTCGCGCAGAGGCACCTCGACGAAGGCCATCCGCTCCACGACGACATGTCGCAGATCCTGCTCGCCGCGAAGCGCGCGGCTGGGATGACCCGCGAGCTGATGACCTTCGCTCGACTCGAGACGGTGGCACCTGGCGTCGTCGACCTGCGCCAGGTCGTCGAGAACGCCCAGCCGATGCTCGATGACGCCGCGCGGGGGTGCTCGGTGCACTACGCGGTCGGGTCCGAGCCGGCTTGGATCACCGGGGATGCCATGCAGTTCGAGCGCCTGTTGGTGAACCTCGTCGCCAACGCGGGGGCGGCCACCGGCGAGGATGGCCAGATCGGCGTCCGGATCGAGTCGGTACCCGACGAATCCCGCGTTCGCCTCCTCGTCGAGGACGACGGGACCGGGATGCCGCCGGACGTCGCCGCACGCGCCCTGGACCCCTTCTTCACCACGAAGGAGGAGGGAACGGGCCTCGGGCTCGCCGTCGTCTACGGCATCGCGAGCCGCTCCGGAGGAACGGTCGATATCCGGTCCTCACCGGGTGTCGGCACGCGCGTGGAGGTGGAGCTGCCGACGACACCGGCTCCCGAGGGGGCCCCCGCGGGCGTTCACGGCCCCCCGTCACCCGGTCGGGGCGAGCGGGTCGTGATCATCGACGACGAACCTGCTGTCCTCGAGGCGGCGCGCAGGGTCCTGACGGACGGCGGGTACGTCGTCGAGGCCACGGACGACCCTTCTCGCGTCCACGAGCTCGTCTCGCGTGGATGGTGCGACCTGGTGATCGCGGACGTGGTGATGTCGAAGAGGACGGGTCCCGAGATAGCGAGCGACGCCAGACGGATGGACCCCTCCCTGCCGATCCTGTTGGTCTCCGGCTTCCCGCTCCGGGCCGAGGGCGACGAACTGGCGCCCTACACGCTCCTGACCAAGCCCTTCACGGACGTGGAGCTGCTGCGTGCCGTGCGGTGGGCGCTCGGCTCGGCATCCGCCGAAGCCGCAGGTGAGGGGTCCGCCGGCCCCCCGGCGTAGAGCGAGTGCACATGCGAAAGGGGGCTCCCGGCCGGGAGCCCCCTTTGGAGCGGACGATGGGATTCGAACCCACGACATCTACCTTGGCAAGGTAGTGCTCTACCAACTGAGCTACGTCCGCGGTGGCCTCCATTCTGCCGCGTCCGCCGGACTCGCGCCAGTGTGACGGACCCCCCCAACGGGAGCCGCCGCGTCCCCCCGTTGTAGAGGGTGAACGTAGAGGAGGGCGGGCTCGCCGGGAGCAGTTCGAACGGTCGGAGGCCTGGATGCGAGTGACGTTCGCGGGGAACCTATCCCTGCAACTGGAAGACGAGTGGCTGTATGACGGGCGCGCGGTGCCCGTGGTTCTGAAGGCGGAGGTCGATGACGACGAGATCGTCTTCGAGGACGGACGGGCGCGGCTGTGCCTGGACGTCCCGATCGACCTGAAGATCTCGGAGCGTGAGTGGTCGAGGGCGGTGGGCGAGGTTCTGGCCCGCTACTTCAGGAGACTGAAGACCGCCTGAGGACCGCCAGGACGTGAGGGAGCCCCGGGTGGACCACCCGGGGCTCCTCGCTGTTGCCGGTCTCAGTGGTCGATGCCGCGCAGGAGCCGCTCCATGAGCTCGGCGTGCTCCGTCTCGTCCGCCACGATGTCCTCGAGGCGGACGGCGAGGCCGACGTCGCCGAACTCCTTCGCCTGGTCGGCGCGCTCGGTGTAACCGGCGATGGCCTCCCGCTCGAGCTTGAGGTTGTACTCGAGCATCGAGCGCACGTCCCTCTTCGGCTCCCAGGCCGCCGGCTCGATGCGGGGCTCCCCGCCAAGCGCGACGATCTTGTCGGCGAGGAACTTCGCGTGTCCCAGCTCGTCGGCGATCTCGGGCTCGATGATCTGCCGGAGGTCGTGTCCCTTTATCCCGCTGGCGACCGCGTACTGGTAGAGGTAGACGCAGACGGCCTGCAGCTCGTGGCCGAGGTCGTCGTTGAGCAGGGCGATGAGCTTGTCCTTGTCCATGCTGATACCTCCCGTCCTCTGTGGAGGACCCTTACCCGGAGGCTGGGGCGGCCGAACCGGCTCTAGCGGGCGGCGAGCGCGGTCGGTCCCCCCCTCGACGCCCGATGGGCCATCAGCTCGTCCACGGCCACCATCGCCAGCCCGTGGCGGGCGGCGAACTCCCTGAGACGGGGGAGGCGAGCGACCTCGCCGTCCTCGTCGAGGACCTCGCAGATCGCGGCCGCGGGTGGGAGGCCGGCCAGGCGGGCGAGATCCACGGACGCCTCCGTGTGGCCGGGCCGCTCGAGCACGCCCCCCGGGCGGGCCCTGAGGGGGAAGACGTGGCCCGGACGCCGGAAATCCTGGGGTCGGGCGCCCGGGTCGAGCACCCGCCGGATGGTCAGGGCGCGCTCGGGAGCCGAGATGCCGGTCGTGACCGAGACGTGGTCGATCGAGACCGTGAACGCGGCCTGGTCCATCGGCATCGCCGGAACCATCGGAGCGATATTCAGCTCGTCGAGCAGGCGGCCGTCGCACGGCATGCAGACGAGTCCGCGTGCGTGGGTGGCCATGAAGTTGATGTGGCCGGCGGTCACATGGGCGGCGGCCACCATCACGTCGCCCTCGTTCTCCCGGTCCTCGGCGTCGACGATCAGGACCATCTCCCCGCGCGCGACCCGTGCCGCGGCCTCGTCGATACCCACGAAGCTCATCGCGGTCGCTCCGGTAGCTCCACCACCATGCGGCACCCCTTCGGTCGCCGGTTGTCGGCGTGTATCCGCCCACCGTGCAGGTCGACTATCCACCGGGCGATCGACAGCCCCAGGCCGCTGCCTCCGTCGCTGGCGGCGCGCGCGGCGTCGGCCCGGTAGAAGCGCTCGAACACCCTCTCCATGTCGTCCGGCGCGATCCCCGGACCCTGGTCGTTCACCTCGATGCGCACGTGACCGTTCTCCCGGACGGCGGCCACGTCCACGCGGCCCCCGGGCGGCGAGTGGCGGACGGCGTTCTCGAGCAGGTTGGCCACCACCTGGTGGACGCGCTCCGGGTCCCCGTACGCCTCGAGCGCGGGCGGCCGGACGTCCACCGCCACCTCGACGGGCTCGGACCCCAGCCGCACCTCGTCGGCGGCCTGCTGCAGGAGGGGACCGACCCCGAACCGGACGGGCTGGAGCGGGACCGCGCCCGACTCGAGCCTGGACAGGTCCAGCAGCTGGGAGACGAGCCGTCCGAGGCGCTGGACCTGGGCGAGCATCGTGCGGAAGGTGTCCGGATCGGGCTCGGACACCCCGTCCAGCAGGTTCTCGAGCACCGCCTGGAGCGCGGAGATGGGGGTCCGGAGCTCGTGGCTCACGTTGGCCACCAGGTCTCGGCGGACCCTGTCCACCTCTCCGAGCTCCGCCGCCATCTGGTTGAACGCCCGAGCCAGCTCTCCCACCTCGTCCCGGGAGGACGCGGTGACCCGCCGCCCGTAGTCGCCTCGGGCCATCGCCCTGGCCGCCACCGCCATCTCCCCGAGCGGCGACGTCATCCCGCGGGCGAGCACCTGGACCATCACCAGCGCCAGCACCCCCGCCAGGGCGACGGTCAGGTAGGGCCAGAGGCGCAGCTTCACGCCCACCGCGATCACGAAGGTGGACATCCCGACCGCCGCGACGATGATCGCGCCGAGCTTCAGCTTGATCGAGGGGAGCCGGTCGAGCGGCCTCACCGCTCCTCCTCGAGGGCGTATCCGACCCCGTGCACCGTGCGGACCAGACCGTCGCCTATCTTGCGGCGAAGCGACCTGACGTGGGAGTCGACGGTGCGGGCACCGGAAGCGTCGCGGTACCCCCACACCTCGCGCAGGAGGCGCTCCCGGGTGAACACCTCGCCCGGACGGCTGGCCAGCTTGGCCAGCAGGTCGAACTCGGTGGGGGTGAGGTGGACCTCGTCGTCTCCCACCCTCACCCGCCGCGAGGCCGTATCGATGCTGAGCGGGCCGAGCTCGAGGGAGGCCTGGGGGTCCGGGACTCGTTCGGACCGTCTAAGGAGCGCATGGACCCTGGCCACGAGCTCCCGCGGGGAGAACGGCTTCGTCATGTAATCGTCGGCACCGACCCGCAGGCCGACCACGAGGTCGTCCTCCGAGCCCTTCGCGGTGAGCATCAGGACGGGCGTCGGTCGCTTCGACTGGATACGACGGCACACCTCGAGGCCGTCCATCCCGGGGAGCATCAGGTCGAGGACGACGAGGTCGGGCTCCAGACGGTCGCAGAGGTCCACGCCCGCCGGACCCGTCCCGGCCACGTCCACCCGGAACCCCTCGGAGCGCAGCCTGGCGGCCACGGCGTTGGCGATGGGGGCCTCGTCCTCGACGACGACGATCGTGGGCGACCGCATGGGGCAAGCGTATGCCGAGCCCCGTGCAGAAGTCCCCGTCGCCGTGTGGAGGTTGTGTGCAGGGAGCGCTAGCTGGCGCGCTCGCTGAGCCCGTCGAGCTCGCGCGTCGCGGCCAGCAGCTTCAGCGCCTTCGACTCGATCTTGCGGACGCTCTCCCGGCTGATGCCGAACCGCTTGCCGATCTCGTCCAGGGTCGTAGGCTCGCCCCCGTCGATCCCGTACCGCAGGCGGATCACCTCCTGCTCCCGGGCCGGAAGCTGGGCGAGGGCCTTCCGGAGGCTCGCGGTCTCGAGCGCGATATGGACCTCCTCGGTGGTGTCATCCCCCTCGACGGACAGCATGTCCCCGAACGACTGCTCGCTGTCCGGCTTCACCGGGCGGTCGAGGCTCGTGACGACGCGGGAGGCCGCGCGCACCTGCTCGAGGTCGGCCAGGCTGAGACCCGCCTCCGCCGCGATCTCCTCGTCGGTGGGCTCCCGGTCGAACTTCACCGCGAGCTCCCGCTCGGCGCGGGCGAGCTTCGCCTCCCGCTCCATGAGGTGAGACGGGATCCGGATCGTCCGGGACTGGTTCTGGACGGCGCGGCCGATCGCCTGGCGGATCCACCAGGTGGCGTAGGTGGAGAACTTGAACCCCTTGCGCCACTCGAACTTCTCGACGGCGCGGATGAGCCCCAGGATCCCCTCCTGGATCAGGTCCAGCAGCGGCATCCCCGAGTGCTGGTACCGCTTGGCGATGGAGACGACGAGGCGCAGGTTCGAGTTGACCATGCGGTGCTTGGCCTCCTCGTCGCCCTCCTCGATCCGCTTGGCGAGTTCGACCTCCTCCTCCGCGGTGAGCAGGGGGAACCGACCGATCTCGTTCAGGAACATCCTGATCGTGTCGGTGGTGTAGTCGGACAGCTCACCGTTGCGGTAGCGGTCGGTCGTCACGCGGTCGTTGCCGCAGTCGTCGCGCAGTTGGATCCCTTTCCTCTCGAGCTCTTCGTAGACGGTCTGGACGTCGTCGGGGCCGAGGTCGCTCTCCGCGATCGCTGCCGACACCTCGGACAGCTCCACACACGGTTTCCCGGTGCTCGTGACCCGGCCGATCAGTGCCTCGATGGCCTCTCCTTTGGAAACGTCGGCACCCCGACCGTTTGTTCCCAAGTCCTCGATCTCCTCGTCTCCCGGGCCGCGCTCGACCCTCGTGACGTCCCTTCCCCCCGGTCGGGGAGGGCCCAAACGTGGATCGGTGGGTTCGCGTTTGTGTCGGGCGCGCGCGGGGGTATCGGAAGAGCGAGATGCCTGAGGTGATCGATCGGGAGACGGTCCGGGCCCTCATGCAGCACGGGGCCCAGGTGGTCGAGGTGCTCGACCGGCACCAACCCGATGGGGTCCACCTCCGGAGCGCAGCGGGAGCCCCCCCTCGCCAGCTCCGGCCGGAGCCGGACGACCGTGGCGTGGTCGTCTACTGCTTCGATCACGAGTGAGCTCCCAGCCCGTCGGATGACGGCGTTCGGGTACCACCTGTCCGCTGAGGAGCACCCTCCGGACGTCTTGGTCCGCAACGCCGTGCGGGCCGAGGAGGCGGGGTTCGACTTCGTCACCGTGTCCGACCACTTCCACCCGTGGGTGCCGTGGCAGGGCGAGAGCCCCTTCGTCTGGTCGGTGGTGGGCGCGCTCGCGCACGCGACGGAGCGCGTGTCGGTCGTGACCGCCGTCACCTGTCCGACGATGCGCATCCACCCGGCGATCGTGGCCCAGGCGGCCGCGACCAGCGCCTGCATGCTCCCCGGTCGGTTCGTCCTGGGGCTCGGCTCGGGTGAGAACCTCAACGAGCACGTCCTCGGGCTGCGCTGGCCCTCGCCGCCAGAGCGGCTCGAGATGCTCGAGGAGGCCATCGAGGTCATCCGGTCCCTGTGGGAGGGCGGGACGAAGAGCCACCGGGGGCGCCACTACACCGTGGAGAACGCCCGCATCTACACCCTCCCCGAGCGGTCGCCTCCCATAGCCGTTGCCGCCGCCGGCAAGGTCTCCGCCCGCCTGGCCGGCCGCCTCGGAGACGCCCTCGTGGGCGTCTCCTCGTCGTCGGCGACCGTGGACGTCTTCCGGGAGGCGGGCGGGGCCGGGAAACCCGCGTACGGGAAGCTCGACGTATGCGTGGCCCCCACGGCCGAGGAAGCCGTCCGGACGGCCCACCGCTGGTGGCCGAACTCCCGCTTCCCCGGGCAGACCGCCGTGGACGTCGCGCTCCCCGAGCACTTCGCGGGCCTGGCCGAGATGGTCACCCCGGACATGGTCACGGAGGCGGTGGTGTGCGGTCCGGACCCGGACCGCATCGCCGACCGGGTGCGCGAGTACCGGGACGGCGGGTACGACCACGTCGTCCTGCACCAGGTCGGTCCGGACCAGGACGCCTTCTTCCGCGCCTGGGAGGACGGCCTCAGGTCGGCTGTGTCGCGCGCTGCAGGTTGATGGCCGCCCCGATCAGCCCGACGTGGCTGAACGCCTGGGGGAAGTTGCCGAGCAGCTCGCCCGTCTCGGACACCTCCTCCGAGAGCAGCCCTACGTCGTTCGCGTACCCGCATAGCCGCTCGAACAGCTCGCGGGCCTCATCGACCCGCCCGAGCATCGCCAGGTTGTCGACGAGCCAGAACGAGCAGATCACGAACGACCCCTCCTCGCCTTCCAACCCGTCGTCCGTGCGGTAGCGGTGCACGAGCCCGTCCTGGGTCAGGCGGGCGATCACGTCCTCCACCGTCGCTTCCACCCGCGGGTCGTCCGGCGGTACGTACTTCACGAGGGGAGCGAGCAGGTTCGCGGCGTCCTGCTCGTCGCTCTCGTAGTCGCGGCGGAAGGCGCCCGAGCCGGGGATGGTCGCGTTCTCGTCGATCGAGGTCCGGATCCGCTCGCTCAGCTCCGACCAACGGTCGATGGGCGCGTCCAGCCCGAGGTCCCGGGCGAGCTTGATCGCCCGGTCCACCGCCACCCAGCAGAAGATCTTGGAGCTCGTGAAGTGCCGCTGCCTGTCCCGCGGCTCCCAGATGCCCTCGTCGGGGGTGTCCCAGACCTCGTCCACGACCTCCACGGCCTCGACGATGAACTCCCAGAAGGGCTCGTCGATCCGTCCGCCGTTGCGGTGGTACAGCCACGCGGTGTCGAGGAGCTCTCCGTAGATGTCGTGCTGGACCTGGTCGGCCGCCGCGTTGCCCATCCTCACGGGAGCCGAGCGCCGGTACCCCTCCAGCCAGTCCAGCTCGACCTCGTGCAGGAACCTCTCGCCGCCCACCCCGTACAGGGGCTGGAGGTCGTCGGCGCGCCCGGCGGACGTCCGCTCCAGCCAGGCCATGAACTGCTCGGCCTCGTCGGTGTAGCCGAGCGTGAACAGGGCGTAGAGGTTGAGGGCGGCGTCGCGCAGCCACGAGAAACGGTAGTCCCAGTTGCGGACCCCTCCGATCTCCTCCGGGAGCGAGGTGGTCGCCGCCGCGACGATGGCGCCGGTCCTGGCGTCGGTGAGGCCCTTCAGCACGAGCGCGCTGCGCAGCACCTCCTCGCGATAGGGCCCCTCGTACGTGCACCGCTGCGACCAGTCCGTCCAGTACCGGATCGTCGACCTGAGCGCATCCCCTGCCTCGTCCCGGCCCGGGTAGTGGGCTCCCGCGACGTGGGGGTCGTCGGCGGTCAGGACGAGGTAGGCGTCCTCCCCCTCCGCGAGCGTCGCGGTGGCCCGGCACCCGTTCAGGGCCTGGCGGTCCAGCGGGAGGTCCGAGGTGAGCGTCAGCCCGTCCGCACCCCCGTACACGAGCGCCCGGTGAGGGTCGTGCAGGACGAGCCGGGGGGTGGTCAGCCCGTAGTCGAAGCGGGGGGCGAACTCGATCGTCACCTCTACCGGGCCCCCCTCCGCGCGGAGGTGGCGCAGGAGCTGGTGGTGGCGCCTCACGCTGTCGATAGGCTCCCCGCCCGCCCCGATGGCCAGGCAGTCGGTCAGGACGAGCCGGCCCTCGCCGGTGTCGAAGGTGGTCTCGAGCACGTTCGTCCCGGGCAGGTACCGCCGGGTGGAGGAGTGATCCCCCGCTGGGGACACGCGGAAGTGCCCGCCCTTCTCCCAGTCGAGCAGGCGCGCGAAGACGGGACGGGAGTCGAAGCGGTGGAAGCAGCACCAGTCGACGGACCCGGCCCGGGAGACGAGCGCCGCGCCGTGACAGTCGCTCAGCATCGCGTAGTCGGAGATCGGCGGGTACGGCATGCCCCCCTTTACCCGCGATGGGCCTCTCAAACCTGTGGGAGCCCGGTGGCGACCATGAAGCGCCACCCGTCCCCCTCCTACCGGCTTCGTGGCACACGGTTGGCGCCCCACGGGTCCCATGCGGCCACCAGATGCCACTCGCGTCCGACGAGAGCGGTCTCCCCCGCGCCGATGGCAGGTCATGGGCCGGGGGCCGAACCCGGCCCCCGGGACCACTATCGCCGGTCATCCCGGGACGACCGGAGCCCCGTATGCCCAGGTCAGGGAGTTCTGCGCGTCCGTCGGCCGCCCCGGCTAGGCTGGCTCCCGTGCATCTCCGATCGGTGACCCTGCGCGGGTTCAAGTCGTTCGCCGACCGCACCGTCCTCGAGCTCGATCGGGGGCTCGTGGCCGTCGTCGGTCCGAACGGCGCCGGCAAGTCCAACCTGATCGACGCGCTGATCTGGTCGCTCGGCACCCTGTCCGCCCGCGCCCTGCGAGCGGACAAGATGGAGGACGTCATCTTCCTCGGCACCTCCCACCGTCCGCAGCTCGGGATGGCGCAGGTGCTGCTCGCCTTCGACAACTCGTCCGGCGCGTTCCCCGTCGACGTCGCGGAGGTCCAGGTCGGACGCACCCTGTACCGCGACGGGGCGAGCGAGTACTCCCTCAACGGCGCGACATGCCGGCTCCTGGACGTCCAGGAGCTGCTCTCGGAGGCCGGGATCGGACGCGAGCTCCACGCCGTCGTCGCCCAGGGACAGGTGGACGACATCGTGCAGGCCTCACCCGAGCAGCTGCGGTCGTTCGTGGAGGAGGCGGCCGGGATCTCGAAGCATCGGCGCCGCGCCGAGCGGGCGATGCGGAAGATCGAGCAGGTCGAGGCCGATATCGAGCGCGCGAACGACCTGCACAACGAGCTGAAGCGCCAGATCCGCCCCCTGAAGGCCCAGGCCGAGCAGGCCCTGCGGCACCACGAGGTGACCACCCGGCTGCGCGAGCTGCAGATCCGCCTCCTCGTCGGCGAGCTGGTGACGATCGAGCGGGAGCGGGAGAAGGCGATGTCCGGACGGGAGGAGGCCGAGCGCGAGCTCGCGGCCGTCCGGGCCCGCCTCGAGGAAGCCCGGTCCCGGCGCGCGGACGCCGGCGCGCGCCTGGAGGCCTCCCGCGCGGAGGCGGCCGGCATGCGCCGCGGGCTCGACGCCCTGCGGGCCGCGCAGGCTGGGGCCCTCAGGGGGGTCCTGATCCTGCGCGAGAGGCTGAACGCCACCCCCGACGTGCGCCGCCGGGAGGCGGTGGCCGCCAAGAAGGAGGCCCTGGACGCCGAGGAGATCTCGGTCCGAGCGTCCCTGGAGGCGGCCTCGGACCGTATCGCCGAGCGGGAGTCGCGCGTCGCCGACCTGCGCGACCAGAGGCTGGCCGCGGCCGAGGAAGCCGACGCGCTGACCCAGCAGGCGAACGCCATCCGCGACGAGCTCGCCGCGGCCGAGGCGGAGGCGCGCTCGGCCGAGCAGACCTCGATCACCGCGCGGGCCGAGTCGCGCTCGGCGGCGGAGCGGTTCGACCGGGCGACGGACCGGATAGGCAGGCTGCGTCAGCAGGCCGACAACGTCCGCAGCGACATCGAACAGCTGGACGCCGAGTCCGGACGCGCCTCCCTGCACGTGGAGCGCCTCGAGTCCGAGCGCCGGGACGTGGCCGCGGCCATCGAGGAGGCGGACACGAAGCTGCGCTCCCTCGAGTCGCAGGGGGCGGTCCTGGCCGGACGGATGGAGTCTCTGCGCGTCGCCCGCGACCTCACCCTGACCCGCCGCAAGGCGGCCGAGGCGTTCCAGGCCGAGCAAGGGGTGGAGCTCGGCGTGAGGGGGGTGCTCGGAGAGGCGATAAAGGTGGCCTCGGGGCTCGAGGCCGCGGTCGAGGCCGTGTTGGGGGGCGCGCTCGACGCGCTCGTGGTCGGGGGCGCCCACCTCGCCGGAGCGGTCGAGAGGGCCGAGGAGAAGGGACGCGACGTGCTGCTGCTCCCGACGGTCGGGAGCGAGGGTTCGGGTGGGGGGTCCGTGCCCGGCGCCCGGGCGCTGGCTGCGGTCGTGGAGGCTCCCGGTTGGCTGCGGGGGACGGTCGACGCGCTTCTCGCTGGGGCCTGGCTGGTGGACGACTGGTCGGACGCCGTCCGCCTCGCGTCGTCGCACCCCGACGCGACGTTCGTGACCGCGTCCGGACGGATGCTGCGCCCCCGCGGCGTCTCCCGGCCCGCGCGGGCGACGGAGGAGCAGGGCGCCCTCGGGCTGACCGCGGCGCTCGAGCGGACGGAGGAGTCGATCAAGCGGGTGGACGCCGAGCGCTCGCGCTGGTCGACGAACCGGGACCGCAAGATGAAGGACCTCCAGCGCCTCGAGGGCGAGCTCGGGACGGCGCGGGCCACCCTGGCCGAGCTGGAGGGACGGATCGCAGCGGCGGCGGACCGCCTCCGCGAGCTCGCGGGGGAGGAGCACGCAGCCGGGTTGGAGCGCGACCTCGCGGCCCGGGACCGCGACGAGCGGATGCGTCGGGCGGAGGAGGCATCCTCGAAGCGGGAGGACCTCACCGTGCGCGCGGCGGTCCTGCGCGAGCAGGAGACCCAGACCGCGGACCGGGCGCGCGCCGCCTCCCAGCGACTGGTCGAGCTCGAGGAGCAGATGCGGCTCGCGTCCGAGGGCATGACCGATCTGCTGACGACGCGGGCGGAGCTGTCCGAACGGCTGCGGGGCGTCGAGCGGCAGCGGGCCGAGCTGCGGGCGGAGGAGTCCGTCGATACCGGTCCCCCCACCGACCCGGGCGACCTGGGGGCGGCCGAGCAGAACCTGCGCTCCACCGAGCTGCTGGTGGAGAAGGTGCAGGCCCGGGTGAGGGAGCTGCTCTCGGCCGAGGAGGAGGTCGAGGCCGAGCTGCGCACCGTGGGAGCCGAGATCGCCCAGCTCGAGGTGCAGGCGACCGCCCTCGAGCCGCGCGCGCTGAGGGTCACGGAGGTCATCGCCCGCTGCGACGTGAGGGCCGAGGAGATCGGCTCCCGGCTCGCGCGCGAGTTCGACCTCCCCCCGACGACGGCGAAGGCCGAGTTCCCGCTCGACGGGGACCCCGACGCCATGGGAGCCGAGGCTTCGCGGTTGGAGGCCGAGGTGCGTCGGATGGGACCGGTGAACCCGCTCGCGGCCACCGAGGTGGTGGAGCTCGAGGAGCGGAGGGCCTTCCTGGAGGCGCAGATCGAGGACCTGCGTTCGTCCAAGCGAGACCTGATGAAGCTCGTCCGGGCGGCCGAGGGGAGGATGAGGGAGCTGCTGGCCTCCGCCGTAGAGGACGCCGACGTCCGGTTCCGCGAGGTGGCCGCGCTGCTGTTCCCAGAGGGGGACGGCCGGCTGCGGCTGATGCCCGGCGACGGCGACGACCCGCTGACCGGGGGCATCGAGATCGAGGTCCGCCTCGGCCGGAAGGGCCACCGCAGGCTCGCGTTCCTGTCCGGAGGCGAGAAGGCGCTGGCCGGGCTCGGGTTCCTGTTCGCGCTACACCTGGCGCGTCCGACCCCGTTCCTGGTGCTCGACGAGGTGGACGCGCCCCTCGACGACGCCAACCTCGGCCGGTTCCTGCGGCTGCTCGACTCCCTGCGCACCCAGACCCAGGTGATCGTCGTCACCCACCAGAAGCGGACGATGGAGCGAGCGGACACGCTCGTCGGCGTCACGCTCAACCCGGACGGGACCTCCCGCGTGGTCACGCAGGCCCTGCACGAGCACGTGGGGGCCGACGCGCGATAGTCCGATGCGGGACGGGTAGAGTCTTCCCGCATGCCTGAGACCCTCGCCGGATCCCTGCTCGCGACGCTCGTGATCGCCGCGCTCGGCGGCGTCTCCGCCTACGTGCTGCGCCGATGGGGGGACGAGCCCGCGCCCGATCCACTGCTCTCGTGGCTCGAAGGGGTCATGGGGGACGTCCGGCCCGCGCTCATGTCGGGGCCCGACGACGAGGCAGCCGGTCGCCGCCGGCGCTGGTTCAGGCGTCGGGACGCCGGGATCGAGAGCGACGAGCAGAGCGAGGAGGACGGCGGCACCTCGCCGACCGAGGCCGCGTCGGGGACGGGGGCCATCCCGTACGCGGGGGCGATATCGCCCGAGACCCAGACCCAGTCGATGCCCGCCCCGCCCGGCGGTGTGGAGCCGGAGACGGCTCGCTACGCCGAGAGGTACGCGCGCGAGCAGCGCGAGCAGGGGTCCGAACGCCGGGAAGCCGAGGAGCGCAAGCCCGCTCGGCGCAGGAGCACGCGGCCCCCGGGGCTCGACCACGTACCGTTCGAGCCGGGCGACCGGGAGGCCGCCGAGGAGGCGGAGCGCACGTTCCGGGACCGTTTCCGCCTCGGTCTGAAGAAGACCCGCGACTACCTCAACCGAGACGTGCGCGAGGTGTTCGGGACGGGCCCCGTCCAGGAGTCCTTCGACGACCTCGAGGAGGCACTCGTCCGGGCGGACGTCGGCGTGATGGCGGCCACGCAGCTCAGCGACGAGCTGCGCGAGCGCGGTCGGGACCTGCACTCCGACAACCTCATGCCGACCTTGAAGGAGCACATGCGCGCGCTGTTGAGTGAC
>DATLFR010000177.1 GCA_035540895.1 Actinomycetota bacterium
CGCGGGATCGGTCGGGCTGGAGTCGGGCATCGTCCTCTCCTCCGGCTTGATCTCCGACTCGATAGGCCCCAACGAGGACACGTCGACGAGCGGGTACTCCGACACCGAGGGGGACCCCGACCTCGACGAGCTGTCCGGGGCGACGACCTACGACGCAGCGGTGATGTCCTTCGAGTTCGTGCCCGACGCGGCCCGCATCGCCATCCGTTACGTGTTCGGGTCCGAGGAGTACAACGAGTACGTGGGGAGCCCGTACAACGACTCGTTCGCCTTCTTCGTCAACGGGACGAACTGCGCGGTCGTGCCCGGCACCGAGGACCCGGTCACGATCAACACGATCAACCACGGCAACGAGGACGCGGAGGTGCCCCCCTCCAACCCCGGGTACTTCCGCAACAACGATGAGCCGGACGACGACGGCGAGTACCCCTTGAACACGGAGATGGACGGGCTGACGACGGTGCTCACGTGCACGGCGGACGTCACCCCGCACGAGACGAACACGATGAAGCTGGCGATCGCCGACGCATCGGACGACGCGTTCGACTCCCACGTGTTCCTCGGAGAGGGCAGCCTGACGACCTGCGTCGAGGACGGGCTGGAGACCCTGCAGGGGACCCCGCTCGAAGGATCGGCGTCGCGGGCCGTCCACGACGGGATCGAGCCTCTCGTGGAAGCGGTCAACCCCACGCTGGGGAGCGTGGTCCACGACGTCAACTGCTCGGTGGTCGCCCCCACCGAGGACCAGGTCGACGCGCTGGTCCGTGGGTGACCCATCGGGAGCCGGGCCACCCCCGTGCCCCGGCTCCCGATGGTCCCCCGATAGACTCGACCGATGCGCGCTTTCCATGGGTGGTTCGCCTACGTCGTGATCGCGCTGAACCTGGGCGTTGGTCTATGGGGCCTGGTCTGGGTGAGGCGGCGGATGTCCGCTCCCCGGAGCTTCCTCGCGCTCGTCCTGGCGGGCCAGAGCGCGGTCGCCGTCCAGGTGGTCACCGGGGTCGCCTACATGCGCCAGCTCGGACAGGAGCCCGGCTTCCACTCCTTCTACGGTTTCGTGATCCTGATCGCCGCCATCCTCTCCTGGGCGTTCCGCGGTGAGGACCCGAGGCGAGCGGTCACGGTCCTGTCGGTCGTAGCCCTGTTCATCGGTGCGGTCGCGATCCGCGGACTGTCCGTGGCCGGACGATGATCCGCGCGGTCACGTTCGACTGCTGGGGCACCCTTCTCACCGACCGCGACTTCGCCCGCGCCACCTCCACCCGGGTGAACGCGCTGCTGGAGCACGCCGGAGGGAAGCTCAGCTTCGAACAGGCCAGCGAGCTCCTGGACCGGGCGTGGAAGACCCATTACGACCAGTGGGTGGCAGGCTGCCACTACGGGGCGGAGGGGATGGCCGACTTCTGCGTGTCCGAGCTCGGCTCGCCACGCGAGATGGCCGCGGCGCTCTGCGCCGCCTTCGAGGACGCGGCCGCGGAGGGTGACGTGGAGCCGTTACCGGGAGCCGTCGAGACGCTGAGGGGCCTCAGGGAGGCGGGCTTGCGGACCGCCCTCGTCTGCGACACCGGGTTCACTCCCGGACGGATGGTGCGTCGTTTCCTGGCCGAGCTGGGCCTGGACGAGCACCTCGAGTTCCTCGCCTTCTCCAACGAGGTCGGCGTGCCGAAGCCGCACGAGCGGATGTTCAGGACGGCGCTCGACGCCATCGGGGTGGCGCCCGAGGACGCGGTACACGTCGGCGATCTCCGGCGGACGGACATCGCCGGCGCCCAGGCGGCCGGGATGAGGGCGATCAGGATCCGCGCAGTCACCGACGACGTCAACCCGCAGTACCCGGAGGCCGACGAGATCGTCGACGACCACCGGCAGATCCCAGCCGCCCTGGTACGCCTGGGCGCGGAGCTCCCGGGGGTCTAGCGGAACCCGCCCTCCACCCACTCCTGCAGCGACGAGAGGCACTCCGCTTCGGTCGCGCAGACGATCGCCGCGTCGACGAGCCCGGTGACCTCGAGCAGGCGCCGAAGCGGGGACGGTTCGGGGACGACGAGCGCGAGGCGCTGACGGGTCGTCTCGAGGGACCTGATGAGCTCGAAGAGCATGCTTACGGCCGCGCTGTCCATGTACCGGACGCCGGCGAGGTCCACCATCAGGCCGGCGACCTCGGTGGGCACGATCTCGCTCAGCTCGCCGCGGACATCGCGCACGTTGGAGGCGTCCACCTCGCCGGACAGCTCGACGACGACGATCTCGTCGCGCCGGTCGACGGTCAGCTCGTACGGGGTCAAGCCGTCTCCTCCCCGGTCGCAGCCGCCGCGAGCCTCCTGCGCATCCGCACCTCCGTCCCTTCGTTGCCGCTATCGATGACGACCTCGTCCATGAACTCCCTCATCAGCGTGATGCCGCGCCCCCTGAGGCTGGGTCTCTCGGGGCGCCATCGGCCACGGTCCCGGACCCGCAGGGTGACCTCGCCGTGCGCGACCGTCGCCTCGAGTTCGAACATCCTGGGGACGGGGCCCCCGGCGTGCTCCACGACGTTCGCGCACGCCTCGCAGGCCGCGACGAGGGACTCGTAGGTCTCCTGCTCGCTCGCTCCCACGTGCAGCAGCCACCGGCGGAGCGTGGCCCTCACCGGTCCGAGCACGGAGGGCTTCGCCTCCAGGCGCAGCTCGATCCGGTCCTCCAGCGGCAGGGCGCGCAGACCGAGCAGGGCGACGTCGTCGGTCGCCTCCCGTTCGCGCAGGCGGGCGGCCAGGATGTGGTCGCAGAGCTCCTCGAGGTCGCTCGGCCCGGACCGGACGGCCTCCACGAGCTTCCCCAGCCCGTCGTCCAGGGGCATCGTGCGGCTCTCCACCAGCCCGTCCGTGTACAGGATCAGCGTCGACCCGGGGCGCAGGGTCGTGACCGCCTCCGGGTACCGGCTGCGGCGCAGCGCCCCGACGGGCACCGCCCGACCGTCCTCGAAGAAGGAGGTAGCCCCGTCGGGCCCGATCACGAGCGGCGGCGGGTGTCCGGCGTTCGTGAGACGCAACGCGCCGGTCTCCGGTTCGTAGACCGCGTAGATCATCGTCGCCAGCTGGTCGGAGCCGATCTCGTCGATCAGGGAGTTGAGGGAAGAGACCAGCCGAGCCGGCGAGTACCCCTCGAGCGCGTAGGCACGGGCGGCGTTGCGCAGCTGACCCATCAGCGACGCGGCCGGGACCCCCCGGCCCACGACGTCGCCCATCGCCACCGCCACCACCCCGCCGGGCAGCTCCATGACGTCGTACCAGTCACCCCCCACGTCCACGTCGGGCCCCCCCGGGATGTAGCGCGCGGCGGCGAGCAGCCCAGGGATCTCAGGGAGCCGGTCGGGCAACAGGCTCCGCTGCAGGGTCTCGGCCACGCTGCGCTGCGCGGCGAACAGGCGCGCGCTCTCCAGGGCCATCGAGACCCGCTTGCTCACCTCGCTCGCCGTCTTCGCGTCGTCGGGTCCGAGCTGGCGGCCGGTCCGGGACGTGGTGACGAACGAGATGACCCCCAGCACCTCTCCGCGCGCACGGAGCGGACAGATCAACCAGGAGCGGGGGTCGAGCTCCTTCACGATCTCGGCATGTTCGGACCCGCGCGTGATCGAGCGGATGAGCCGGGGCGTGACGTCCTCGATGAGCTGGGGCGCCCCCGTCCGCAGGGCGCGGGAGACGGGGTGCGACTCGTTCTCGGGGTCGGGCGCGTACCGCGCGAACCGGTCCAGCAGGTCCTCCAGGCCGGGGGGGCCAAGTACGGCCGTGCGGTCCAACGAACCGTCCTCCCCGACCAGGTCGACCACGGCGACGTCCGCGAGCGTCGGGACGCAGAGCCGCGCCGCCTCCCGGACGGTCGCCACGGGATCGAGCGTGGAGACCAGGGCTTCGCTGAGCTCGGCGAGCAGCTCGAGCCGCGTGGTTATCTCCTCGGCCTTCGTCCTGGCCGATCTCTCCGAATCGAAGAGGCGCGCGTTGTCGAGCGCGATGGCCGCGTGGACCGCCACCCCCTTGGCGAGCCGCTCGTGGCGCTCGGAGAAGACGCCCGGGTCCTCGTGACCGAAGAAGAGGCCCCCGTGGACCTCCCCCGACCTGCTGACCACCGGGACGGCCAGGTAGCTGCGGACCGGGAGGTGGCCCTCCGGCATCCCCTGGTACGGAGCGTTCTGCCCGTAGTCGGGGTGCTTCAGGACGTCGTCGATCCGACGGACGCCCTCCCCCGCGAAGGTGGGGGCGAAGATGGCCGTGTTGCGGGGCATGGGGAACCGGGAGAACGCCTCCCGGGGGACCCCGGCCAGGGCGTAGAGCATGTACGCCTCGCCCCTGGGGTCGATCACGTTGTAGAAGAACGCGCCGAACTGCGCTCCGACGAGGCGGGTGGCGGCGTCGGTGACCTCCTGCACGACGCGACCGTGGTCGAGCTCGGCAGCCAGCGTGCGCCCGACCTCGTGCAGGGTCTCGACGACCTCGCTCTCCTCCTGGATCTGCGCGACGAGCCTCTCGCGCTCCTCCTCGTGGAAGGAGCGGTCGACCGCCATCGCGATGGAGTCGGCTACCGTGGCGAGCGCGCTCAGCGCGTCGTCGCCCAGGGGCTCGCGGGAGAACAGGGCCATCACCCCGACGAGGTCGTCGCCCACCAGCAGCGGGTAGCCGGCGAACGCCACCATGCCCTCCCGTGCGGCCCACTGGGGGTCGCTCACACGCGGATCGTTGGCGACGTCGTTCGTGAGGTGCGGCCGCCGGTCGGCCGCGATGGCCCCGATCTTGTAGCTGCCCACAGCGACCCGGCTGTGGCCGCCGTCGATGTGCGTGTAGATGCCGGCGCTGGCGCGCAGGGTCAGCTCGGTCGCGCCGGGGTTCAGAACCCAGATCCGGGCGAAGGCAGCCCCCAGCCTGTCGACGACCGACTGGCAGGTCCGCTGGAGCGCGTGGTCTATATCGGGCGCGGCGAGCGCCTGGAGGACGTCGGTCGCCAACGCCCCACTGACGGCTAGACCCGCGTTCCCCATCACGTCCCCTGCATCCGCTTATCCGTCCCCACATACCCCGCCTTTGATCCAACCACACCTCGGGGGTCGCCGGGGGAAGTAGCCTGGAGCGCCTGGCGTTACGCGCGACGACGGAGAGGGAGATGAGCGAGCGCAACATAGTGGCCCTTCTGTCCGAATCCCGGACCTTCGAGCCTCCGACCGCCTTCCGCGATCTGGCCGAGGTCAGGTCCGACGCCCCGTACCGGCGCGCCGAGGACGACCCCGAGGGCTTCTGGGCCGAGCAGGCCCTCGAGCACGTGACCTGGTACGAGCCGTGGGAGCGGGTCCTCGACTGGGACCCCCCGTTCGCCAAGTGGTTCGTCGGGGGGAAGCTGAACGTCTCCTACAACTGCCTCGACCGCCACGTCGACGCGGGGTTCGGCGACAAGGCGGCCTACCTGTGGGAGGGGGAGCCCGGAGACACCCGCACCGTCACCTACCGCGAGCTGTTCGAGGAGACGTGCCGGATCGCGAACGCGCTGAAGGAGCTCGGCGTGGAGACCGGCGACCGCGTCGCTATCTACATGGGCATGGTCCCCGAGCTCGCCGCGGCCATGCTCGCGTGCGCGCGCATCGGCGCCCCGCACACGGTCGTCTTCGGGGGTTTCTCCGCCGACTCGCTGAGCGGGCGGATCAACGACGCCCAGGCCAAGGTGCTCATCACGGCGGACGGAGCCTGGAGGCGAGGCCAGGTCGTCCCGTTGAAGGAGAACGCCGACGAAGCGGTAGCCGACTGTCCGACCATCGAGAAGGTGATCGTCCTGCGCCGGACGGGCAACGAGGTCGCGATGCGCGACGGCCGGGACGTCTGGTACCACGACATCGTCCCGCGTCAGGATCCGGTCTGCCCGCCCGAGCGGCTGGACGCTGAGCATCCTCTCTACCTGCTGTACACGTCCGGGACGACCGCGAAGCCGAAGGGGATCCTGCACACCACCGGGGGCTACCTCGTCGGGGTGGCGACGACGCACCACTGGGTCTTCGACCTCAAGGCGGACACAGACGTCTACTGGTGCGCGGCCGATATCGGGTGGGTGACGGGGCACAGCTACATCGTGTACGGACCGCTGTGCAACCGGGCCACCTCGATCATGTACGAGGGGGCTCCCGACCAGCCCGGCCGCGACCGCCTCTGGGACATCGCCGAGCGGTACCGGGCGACCATCCTGTACACGGCTCCCACGGCGATCCGCGCCTTCATGAAGTGGGGGACGGAGCACCCCGCGGCGCACGACCTGTCCTCGCTGCGGCTGCTCGGCTCGGTCGGGGAGCCGATCAACCCGGAGGCCTGGATGTGGTACCACACGCACATCGGCGGGGGCCGGTGTCCCATCGTGGACACGTGGTGGCAGACGGAGACCGGCGCGATCATGATCTCACCGCTGCCCGGGATCACCACGCTGAAGCCCGGCTCGGCCACCTTCCCTCTTCCCGGCGTCGACGCCGAGGTGGTCGACGGCGACGGGAACACCGTTCCGCGCGGGGGCGCCGGGTACCTCGTCCTGCGCAGGCCGTGGCCTTCGATGCTGCGCACGATCTGGGGGGACGACGAGCGCTACCGGGAGACGTACTGGTCGCGCTTCCCCGGGATGTACTTCCCGGGGGACGGGTGCAAGCGCGACGAGGACGGCTACCTGTGGCTGCTCGGCCGCGTCGACGACGTGATGAACGTGGCCGGGCACCGCATCTCGACGTACGAGGTGGAGAGCGCGCTCGTCGACCACCCGTCGGTCGCCGAGGCGGCCGTCGTGGGCCGGGTCGGGGAGGACAGGGCGGAGCACATCGTGGCCTACGTCACCCTGAAGGGCTCGGTCACCGGCGAGGAGGCTCTGCTGGGTGAGCTGCGGGAGCACGTGTCCGCCAAGATCGGGAAGATCGCCCGGCCCCACATGATCATCTTCACCGACGACCTGCCGAAGACGCGGTCCGGGAAGATCATGCGACGGCTGCTCCGCGACGTGGCCGAGGGCCGCCCGCTCGGCGACGTGACCACGCTGGCGAACGCCGACGTCGTCTCGGAGATCCAGGAACGGGCCGCCGCGGGCGCGGCTACAGAAGAGGCGTGACCTTCTGCGTCGTATCGGGGACGACGCAGAAGAGCGAGGTGGCGACCGACCGGTCCGTCGCCGCGTCCGGCCGCGGAGGCATCACGGACGGAAGCAGCTCGCGGGTCCGGTCGACACGCGGCCAGGACACCGCGGGAGCCGGACCGTACGACGATCCCTCGGACACCCCGTCCACCTCGATCACGTCCATCCCACGCCGCATGTCGTTGACGTAGATCCGTCCCGCGTACCAGTGCGCGGTGTAGGCCACGGCGTCGTCGGGACGGTAGGAGGCGACCCGCTTCGGCAGCACCGGGTTGGAGATGTCGTGGACCGTCGTCCCCCCTGTGAACCAGGCGGTCACGACTAGGTCGGTGCCGGGGACGAAGTTGTAGTTGTGGGCCGTGCACCACTCGTCGGCCCAGTCGGCATAGGTCGGGGCGGTGGTAGGTCCGGCTGGCGGGGCGATGCGTCCGACCGGCACCGGCGCGTTGGGGACCCGGATGTCGTAGATCCACAGCGACCCGTAGACGCTGGTCTCCGTCTTGCACTCGTGCACGCCGAAGGCTTCGTCGTTGATCACGAGCTTCGTCCCGTCCGGGCTGACGACGGCGTTGTGCGGGAACTGGATGGCCGGGTTAGACGTCGTCGCGATCACCCTGGGAGCGACCGGGTCGCGCACGTCCCACGTCTGGATCTCCCCGGCCCCGGCGCAGAACGCGAGGTGCCGGTCGAGCTCGGGACGGATGTCGAACGAGAGGTCGTGGCAGCCCGCGGCCGTCCCCCGGAAGCGGCTCACGATGGCCGGCAGCTTCGGGACGGAGACGTCGACGATGTACTCGTAGAGGTCGCCGTTGCCCAACCCGCCCGGCGAGACGTAGATGTAGCGGCCGCCGGGGTGCACGGTCAGGGTGTGGGCGCTCGGGACACCCACCCCGCCGAGGATCCGGGGGCGCTCCGGCTTGGACACATCGACGAGGAAGATGCCGTTGCCGCGCGTGGCGGGGTTGCACCGGCTCACGTGGTGCGAGATGGCGATCAGCCCGGGTCTGACCACCATGACGTCGTTGTCGTTGCCGCCGCAGGAGATCATGCTCACCAGGTCGAGCCCGGCCCCCGTCCGGCGGAACACGAAGACACCGCCCTGGCCTGGGTGGGAGTTCCTCTGGGTGACGCCGTTGATCTGTCCCGCGTAGACGTAGGGACCCTCGAAGGCGATCTCGGTCCCCCCCGTGTACGGCACGTTCGCCAACAGCCGGACGTCACCGGCCTCCGCACGGGCGGGGGCGGGTCCGAGCAGGCCGAGCACGCAGACCAGGACGAGGAACAGCCGTGAACGCATCGTCCAGGGGTTCGCCCCCCGCCCACCGACTCCTGCTCTCAATCGGTGAGCCGCAGGAACTCCCGGGTGCGTGGGTGCTCGGGAGCCGAGAAGATGCGCTCTGGGGGACCCTCCTCGACCACGAGGCCGGCGTCCATGAACACGACGCGGTGGCAGACCTGGCGGGCGAACGCCATCTCGTGGGTGACGACGAGCATGGTCATCCCCTCCGCGGCCAGCCGCCGCATCACCTCGAGCACCTCTCCCACCAGCTCCGGATCGAGGGCGGACGTCACCTCGTCGAACAGCATCACGGAAGGGCGCATGGCGAGGGCCCGGGCGATGGCCACCCGCTGCTGCTGCCCGCCCGAGAGCTCGGACGGGTACGAGCTGACCTTCCCGCCCAGTCCGACGTGCTCCAGCTCGGTGAGCGCCCGCTCCCGCGCCGCTTCCTTCGGCATGGCCAGCACCTTCTCCAACGCCAGGGAGACGTTCCCCAGGGCCGTGCGATGCGGGAACAGGTTGAACGATTGGAAGACGATCCCCACGTGGGTGCGGATCCGGTCGATATCGGCGCGCGGGTCGGTGACGAGCTGCCCGTCCACCCACACCTCGCCCCCGTCGGGCTCGGTCAGCCTGTTGACGCACCGCAGGAGCGTGCTCTTGCCGGAGCCGGACGGGCCGATGATCGACACGACCTCGTGCCGTCTCACCGAGAGGTCGATGCCGCGCAGCACCTCGAGCGTCCCGAACGACTTCCGGAGCCCGCGTATCTCCACGACCGCGTCTCCGGGGGGCGTCACGGCGAGCGGAGCCCCCTCTCCAAGCGGTTGACCACGCGGGTGAGCGGGACGGTCATGCAGAGGTAGAGCAGGCTGGCCACGACGAAGGGGGTGGCGGAGAAGGTAGAGCTGTACGCGTCGCGCGCCACCTTGTAGAGCTCGCGTCCCCCAACGGCGGCCCCGAGGACGGCCACGAGCGAGGAGTCCTTCAATAGGGCGATGAACTCGTTGGTGAGTGGCGGCATCACGCGACGGACGGCCTGCGGAACGATCACGTACCGCATCGCCGCCCGGTGCGGCATCCCCAGCCCGCGGGCGGCCTCCATCTGACCCCGGTCCACGCTCTGGATCCCGGCCCGGAAGATCTCGGCCACGTACGCCCCGCTGTTCAGCGCCAGCCCGGCCAGCCCGGCCATGAACGCGTCGAGTCGGATGCCGATCAGCGCCAGCCCGAAGTAGATGAACGAGAGCTGGACGAGCAACGGCGTCCCCCGGAACAGGTCGACGTAGACGACGGCGGGGGCCCGGACGAACCAGCGCCGCGAGATCGCCACGAGCGCGACGGACAGTCCGATCGCGATCCCGCCGATCTCGGCGAGGACGGACAGCCGGACCGTGTTCCACACCCCGCGAGCGAACGCCGGCCCTAACCCCCGGACCGACTCCAGGTTGAAGTACAGCTCACCGATCCGGCCGAGGTCGGCCGTCTCCCCGACCAGGCGGGCGACCACGATCGCCAGGGCGGCCACCGAGGCGACGATGCCCACCCGGGCCGCTCGCGGGCGGACCCGGTGCACCTCGAGCAGCTCGGCCGCCCCGGTCAGGATGCCGATCGCGGCCAGCGGAAGGACCAGCCTCTGGAGCGTCTCCCCCGGCAGCGGGAGCCCGTCCGCGGCGGGGGCGAGCGCGGCTAGGACGGCCGCCGGCGGTCCGGAGGCGACCGCCAGCAGGCCCGGGACCCCCCGGCGCCGGACCTCTACTCCGCCGGAGGCGCCGTCCCGAACCACTCCTGGAAGATCCGGTCGTAGGTGCCGTCCTCGCGCATGGCGGCGAGCGCACGGTTGATCGCCTCCCGCAGGTTCGGGTTCTGCTTCGAGACGGCGATCCCGTACTCCTCCTGGGTGCGGATGCGCTGCACGACGCTGAACCCGGTTCGCTCCTCGGCGATCTGGTTCGCCGTCGGGAGGTCGCCGACCACGGCGTCCACCCGGTTCGCGGCCAGGTCGTTGAAGGCGTCGACGAAGGTGTCGTAGGAGCGCACCTCACGCAAGCCGTACGTCTCCTTGATCGCGTTGTTCGCGCAGTCCTCACCGGTCGTGCCGACCTGCACCCCGACCGTGCGGCCTTCGAGGTCCTCGACCCCGCTGATCGTGCCGGCGTCGGTCGTCCGGATGGCGAGGGACTGGTCGGCGTTGAAGTAGGGGTCGCTGAAGTCGACCGTCTGCTTGCGGTCCTCCTTGATGGTCACGGCCGAGATGACCACGTCGAACCGGCCGGTCGCGAGAGCCTGGAAGATCCCCTCGAACGAGGTGTTGATGACGTTCACGCGGAGGTTGCCGCTGCGCTTGGCGACCTCGGTGATCAGGTCGATGTCGAACCCGACCGGCTTGTCACCCTCGAAGCTCTCGAACGGCGGGTAGGCGACATCGGAGCCGACGGTCAGGACACCCTGCTCGATGGTCGTGAACTCCTCGCCGGTGGCCGGTGTCGGGGGCGTCTCCCCCTGGGCGATGACGCACGGTTCGAGGGTGACCTCTCCCATCGGGAGGGGGGTCCCGGTCGGGGAGTCGACGGTGACGCTCTCGCCCGCGCAGGCCGCGAGGAGCAGGAAGACCACCATCGAGGAGAGCAGACGCACGCGCATGAGCCGACCTCCTGTTCGGGGTAGCCGCAGTCTAGCCGGAACGCCCTGCCTCCTCCTGCTCCCTCGCGTGGTACGAGGAGCGGACGAGCGGGCCGGACTCCACGTGCTTGAACGTGCCGAGCGAACGAGCGTATGCGGCCCATGCGTCGAACGTCTCGGGCGGGACGTACCGGTCGACCTGGGGGTGGGCGCGCGAGGGGGACAGGTACTGCCCGATCGTGACGAGGTCCACGTTCGCGGACGCCATGTCGTCGATCGCCTCCCGGACCTCCTCGTCGGTCTCCCCCATCCCGACGATGACACCCGCCTTGGTCACCTGGTCCGGACGCTCCCGCTTCGCGATGCGCAGGACGTCCAGCGACCGGTCGTAGTCGAACCCCTTCCGGACGACCCCGTGCAGGCGACGGACGGTCTCCAGGTTGTGGGCGAACACGTCCGGCTCGGCACGGACCACGGTGGCGATCGCGTGGGGCCATCCGCGGAAGTCCGGCGTGAGCACCTCCACGCCGCATCCGGGGTTGTGCCGGCGGATGGCGCGGATCGTCTCCGCCCAGATCGCCGCTCCCCCGTCCTCGCGGATGTCGTCGCGGGCCACCCCCGTGACCACCGCGTACCGCAAGCCCACCGCACCCACCGCCTTCGCGACGCGCTCGGGCTCCTCGTGGTCGACGACGGGAGGCTTCCCGGTGATCACGTCGCAGTACGTGCACCGGCGCGTGCAGACGTTGCCCAGGATGAGGAAGGTGGCCGTCCGGGCCTCCCAGCACTCGTAGATGTTGGGGCACGGTCCGGACTCCTCGCAGACGGTGTGCAGGCCGTGCTGCCGCATGAGCGCCTTCAGCTCGAGATAGTTGGGACCCGTCCTGACCTTGACCTTCAGCCAGTCGGGCTTGGGCTGCGGCCCCTGGACGCGCGCGTCGCGCAGGCGGGCCCGCGTCCCGGACAGCCTTCC
>DATLFR010000178.1 GCA_035540895.1 Actinomycetota bacterium
GTGCTGGCGGGCAACGATCCCCGGGCCGTGGTCAGCATCATCTCGCTGTCCCGGGCCGCCCATCGCAAGGCCCTGCAGAACCTGTGGTGGGCCGCCGGCTACAACGTGGCGGCCATCCCGTTGGCGGCCGGGGCCCTGGCCTGGGCGGGCGTCACCCTGTCACCGGCCGTGGGGGCCGTGCTGATGAGCGCCTCCACGATCGTGGTGGCGCTCAACGCACAGCTCCTGAGGCGTATCGACCTGCGCTCCCCCTAGCGATCGGGAGAGCTCAGCTCGTTACGTCTACCTCCTCCTGCACGAGCGTCATCTCCAGGACGCGGTCCCAGCGCTCGTTGATGAACTCGGCCATGCGCTCCTCGTCCGCCCGGATGCGGCGGGCGACCTCGGCCGTCGAGTGGTCCCCAGCCCGTTCCGCGAGTCGCTCCAGCAGCTGATAGGCCGCGATCTCGAGGTGCTCGGTGACGTACCCATCCCGCGCGTTCTTCCCGGGCTTGTCCGAGCGGATCAGGTCCGCCATGCCCTTGGCGAAAGCGCCCATCCGGGCCGGGATGTCCTTGATGGCTGTACCGCCGGTGTCCATCGCGTCCAGCCGCTCCTCCAGGAGGCGCGAGTGCTCCTGGGTCTCGGTCTTGTGCTCCTCGAGGCGCTGGCGCATCTGCTCGTCCTCGGTCGTCCGGATCATCGAGTCGAGCATGACGAGGACGTTCTCCTCCATCGCGTGCGCGTCCCGCACGTAGGACGCGAGCATCGAGCTCAGGTTCGGTTCCGACATGGTGGTTCTCCTCTCGTCTGGTAGCAGGAGCATCCCCGCGTAGCGGACGCGGAAACCAGGTTCGTCCCGATGGGGGTGGGGGATAGGCGCAGGATGAGAGTGGTCGTGGTCGGTGCGACCGGCAACGTAGGGACGAGCGTGGTCTCGGCTCTCGCGCGCGACGAGCAGATCGGGTCGATCGTCGGGCTGGCCCGGCGGCGGCCGGCCTGGCAGGTGGACAAGACGGGGTGGGGCGTCTGCGACATCAGGTCGGGACACATCCGCCCCCACCTGGCGGGTGCCGACTGCGTCGTGCACCTCGCCTGGCAGATCCAGCCCTCGCGTGACATCGAGGCGATGCGGGCTACCAACGTCGACGGGACGAGGCGCCTGCTCGAGGCCGTGGTCGCCGAGGGCGTGAGGTCGTTCGTCTACGCGTCTTCGATAGGGGCCTACGCGCCGGGTCCACGAGGCGGGCGGGTCACGGAGGACTGGCCGGCTCGCGGTATCTCGTCCAGCTTCTACGCCCGCCACAAGGCGGAGGTTGAGTGGCTGCTCGACGCGTTCGAACAGGAGCACCCCGAGGTGCGCGTGGTGCGGCTGCGCCCGGGGCTCACCTTCAAGCGGGAGGCCGCGAGCGGGATCCGCAGGCTGTTCGCGGGGCCGCTGGCACCGACCTCGCTCGCCGGCCGCCGTCGAATACCCGTCCTCCCGATACCGGCGGACCTTCGGATACAGGCCGTGCACACCGACGACGTGGCGGAGGCGTACCGGTTGGCCGTGGTCAGGACCGATGTCCGCGGCGCCTTCAACGTGGCGGCCGACCCCGTCCTGACCGCCGACGATCTCGCGGAGGCCCTCGGCGCGCGGCCCGTGCACGTCCCGTTCGGACTGTTGCGCGCCGGAGCCGCGCTCAGCTGGCGGATGTGGCTCCAGCCGACGCCCCCGGGCTGGGTGGATATGGCGCGGGCGGTCCCGATGATGGACACCACACGCGCCCGAACGGTCCTCGGCTGGTCGCCGACGTTCACATCGCGGGAGGCCTTCGCCGACCTGCTGGACGGCATGGCCGAAGGCTCCGGGCTCCCGACCCCGCCGCTGGGGGCCGATGCCCCGGGCCGACGCGTCGGGGAGCTCGCCCGCGGACCCGGGAACGCATCCGGCGACTGAGACGCGTTGCCCTCGGCCTCGGATGTAGGCTGACGCCGATGTCGTCCTGCACGAGCTGCGGCAACCGTCTGCCTCCCGGTGCGACGACCTGTCCCGCGTGTGGGGCGGTCGCCTTCCCGGCCTCGACGGCCAACCTGAGGCCTCTCGGCATCGGGGAGATCGTCGACGTTGGGATCAAGATCTTCACCCGCAACTTCAAGCCGCTCGTGGTGGCCGTCGCCGTGGTGGTCGTGCCCGTCCAGGTGCTGGCTTCCTTCATCAGCGTCTCCGCGGGAGGCTTCCAGGACTTCACGGCCTTCACCCAGCCGCCCACGGGGGAGGTCCCGGTCGTGCATCCGCGCGATCTGGCCACGATGGCGGTCGGTGGGTTCTTCGTGACGGTGCTCGGTCTCATCTCGACCCAGCTGGCGACGGGAGCGAGCTTCAAGGCGGTTAGCGACGCCTACCTGGGCAGCACCGCCGACTGGCGCAGCTCCCTCGGGTTCGCCGTGGCGCGCCTGGGGCCGCTGGTCTGGCTCGGACTCCTCGTCTTCATGCTGATCGGGGGGATCGTGGTCGCCGGCGTCGCGGTCGGTGCCGCTCTAGGACTGGCCGCGTTGGGAGCCGGAGCAGGCCTGTTCCTGCTCTTCGTGCCGTTGACGCTCGGGATGATCGCCGCCGTCGTGTACCTGGCGGTCGTCTGGTCCGTCGCCGTGCCTGCCCTGCTGTTCGAGGACCGTCGCGGGAGGGAGGCACTGCGCCGGTCGAAGCATCTCGTGCGTGGCTTCTTCATCACCACGGCCGTCGTGCTGCTACTGAGCCTGATCATCCGCGCGGTCGTCGGCGGCATCTTCGGCGGCATCTTCGCGCTCCTTTTCCGCACGGTGGGGGACACGGCCTTGGCCCAGTTCCTCCTCAGCCTGGTCGTCGGGGCGGGGAGCTCGGTCCTGACGACCCCGTTCGCGGCGGCGATCCTGGCCGTCCTCTACTTCGACCTTCGCGTGCGCAAGGAAGGGTTCGACCTCGAGCTGCTCATCGCGCGCATGGGGGGTCCGGACGCGGCGGCTCCCACCGGGCGCGCTCCCGACCCGTGGGACCCCTTCGCCGCGCCCCCCGAGCGGGACCAGACGCCGAGGCTGCGGCCCCCGGATCCGGACGGTCCGACCTGGGAGAGCCGCTGAGGCGCGCGGCGCCCGCCGTCGCCGCGGTCCTCCTCGTCCTGCTCGCTTCCCCGGTGGGAGCCGAGGAGGTGACGGGTCCACAGCTCAGGGAGCTGGCCAGGCGCGCCGCGAACGATCCGACGGCTCTCGCCCGGCTGCGTTCGGTGACTGCGGTCGACGGGCGTCCGGTCGATCTCGGGCAGGCCCTCGAGGGCGCGGAGGGCGACGATCTGCAGGCCCGGCTCTCCACCCTCGCCACCGACCGGGACGGGCGCGACGGTGAGCTGGGGGGCGCCGCCCCGGACCGCGCGCGCGAGATCGTCTCCGGCCCCCCCTACAC
>DATLFR010000179.1 GCA_035540895.1 Actinomycetota bacterium
CCCTCGCTCGGCCCCCGCGCACCCCCTCGTCCCGTCGTCGCCTGACTGGACGCGGCCGCGTGCGCGGCCGCCCGACGACAGGAGTCGATGATGATGAAGAGAGCCCTTGCCTGGCTCTTGGTCGCGCTGTTCGCCGTGGCCTCGCCGACCGCCGCGCTGGCTCACGGCCAACGGGACGTGGACGGACGACGGTTCGTCCTTGGGTGGCTGAACGAGCCTGCCTACGTGGAGCAGCCCAACGCCGTGCAGATGATCGTCCGGGACGGGTCGGGCCGCCCGATCGAGGACCTGGCCGACTCCCTGACCGTCGAGGTGCGGTTCGGCGACCGCTCCTCGGGACCGCTGCGCTTCGAGCCCGCCTTCGGGAGCCCGGGCGAGTACCACGCGGCGATCGTGCCGACTCAGCCGGGACGCTACGCCTTCCACGTGACCGGGACGATCGACGGTCAGCGCATCGATGTGGAGATGGAGGCCGGACCCGACACCTTCGACGAGGTTGGAACCCTCGGCGAGATCCAGTTCCCCGATCCGCTGCCGGGTGCTGGTGAGCAGGCGACCCGCGTCGAGCGGGTGGACGCTCGGGTGCGCGCGCTGCAAGACGAGCTCGACTCTTCCCGGGCGCAGGCGAAGGTCGCCCTCGGGGCGGCCGCCGTCGCGGGCGTGATCGCGCTCGCGGCGCTCGCCCTGGCGCTGTCCCGGAGGCGGAGGACCTAGCGTTGCGAACCGCGAGGACGGCGGCGGCGTTGGCGGGCGCGGTCGCCTGGATCGCGCTCATGGCCGGACCCGTACACGGGCATGCGCTGCTGCGGTCCTCGTCGCCCGCGTCCAACGCCGTCCTCGACGACCCTCCCAGCGAGGTCGTCCTGACGTTCAGCGAGGCTCCCGACCCGTCGCTCTCCCAGGTCAGGGTGGTGGGTCCGGACGGAGCGGACGCGGCGGCCGGACCGCTGCGGTCCGACGCCGCCTCCCCGGAGCGGGTCCGCGTCCCCCTCCGCCCTCTCGAGGAGGGCGTCTACGCGGTCAGCTGGCGCGTCTTCTCGTCCGTGGACGGACATGTGACCGCGGGCGTGTTCGCGTTCGGAGTGGGTACGGCGGTCGAGGGGGCGGCGGTGCCTCAGGTGGCGGAGCCCGACGAGCCCGCCCCCGATCCGATAGAGGTCGGCGGGCGGTTCCTGCTCTACCTCGGGCTCTCGCTGCTGGCGGGAACGGCGTGGACGAGCGCGATCGTCTTCGGCGGTCCGCGCGCGGCCGGGCGCTGGACCCTCAGCCTGGCCACGGCTGTCTCGGTCGCCGGCGCGGCGGCCATCGGCATCGCCCAGCTGAGGGCGTCCGGGGGCGCGCCGGCTGTGTTCCTGGCCACCCCGATCGGCCGCGCGGTCCTGCTGCGGGTGGTCGGCTCGGCGCTGGCGGGCGCCGCCGCGGTGAGCGCATCCCGAGGCCGGCTGGGACGCGCCTGGCTGGCCGTCTCCGGGGGTCTGGCCGCCGCCACGATGCTCGTGCACGTCGCGTCCGGACATGCGGGGGCCGGTCCGATCGTGCCCTTGACGGTTGGGTCGCAGTGGGTCCACTTCCTGGCCGCCGGGATCTGGGTCGGGGGGCTGGCCGTACTGCTCGGGGGCCTGCGCGAGGGCGTCTCGGACGGGGCGGGCGCCGTCCGTCGCTACTCGGCCACGGCGGCCGCCATGCTCGTCGCGGTCGCGGTCACGGGGGTGCACCGTTCGGTGGTCGAGGTCGGGTCGTGGGAGGCGCTGTGGCGGACGCGCTACGGGCTGCTCGTGGTGGCCAAGGTGGTCGGGCTCCTGGGGTTGGCCGCGCTAGGGGCACTCAACCGGTTCCGCCACGTGCGCGTAGCCGCCCGCGGCGACCTGTCCGGGCTCCGCCGGGTCGGCCGCGCGGAGGTCGTGCTCGGGGTGGCGATCGCGGGCGTGGTCGGGCTCCTCACCACCCTCACCCCGCCGCGCGGGGACGTGCCGGCCCCCCCGGTCGAGCCGGTGGCGGCTTCTGGGTCCGACTTCGGGACGACCGTCAGGGTGAGGCTGGCCGCCGACCCCGGCTCCCCCGGGTTGAACCGCTTCGAGGTCCGCGTCGTCGGGTTCGACGACGGCGGACCCGTCGAGGCGCGGCGGGTCGGGCTGCGGTTCGAGCCGCCTCCGGATGCGGACGCCGCCCCCTCCACCCTCGACCTCGAGGAGAGGGAGCCGGGGACCTGGACCGCACACGGCCCGAACCTCACCGTCGACGGGACCTGGAGGGTGACGGTCGTCGTGGAGCGGGGCGCCCGGGGGGTCGAGGTCCCGCTCGAGCTCACCACCCGGTGCCGGTCGACGCCCATCCGCGCGCCCGGACAGCCGACCCTGCACGACGTCGAGATCGGCGGCGGGCGCACCGTGCAGGGGTACGCCGACCCCGGACGTCCGGGGAGCAACGAGATCCACTTCACGTTCTTCGACGCCGAGGGGAACGAGATGTCCGTGGGCGGGTTCGTGCAGATCGGGGCGACGCGCCGAGGCGGGGAGCGCGTCCGGACGGATGTCCGTCAGTTCAGCCCCGGGCATTTCGTGTCCGTCGCCGATCTGTCGCGCGGGACGTGGAGGTTCGACGTGAACGCGTCCACCATTCATGGTGAACGCCTGAACGCATGTTTCGAGGAGGTGCTGTGAGCGGGAGATGCCTGGCGGCCGCACTGTCCGCCATCCTGGCGCTGACCGTGGGATGCGGCGGCGGGGAGGACGACGACCGGGGCCGACCGGCCCGGCCGAGCTCCTCCGCGTCGCTCGAGATCCTGCAGCCCGCCGCGGGAGCCCAGGTGCAGGGGCCGTCCATCGACGTCCGTGTGGAGCTCGCCGGCGGGGAGATCGTCCCGCAGGCGTCGCGGGACCTGCAGCCCGACAAGGGGCACGTCCACCTGAGGCTCAACGGGGAGCTCGTCTCCCACACGTTCGGAACCACCCAGACCCTCACCGAGGTGGCTGCGGGTGACTACATCCTGGAGGCCGAGTTCGTCGCCGCCGACCACGGCCCGTTCAACCCGCGCGTCATCACGTCGACCAGCTTCACCGTGACATGACCGCCGCCGTCGCCCCGCTCCAGGTGCGCCTGATCGCGGCGGGAGTCCTGGCGGCCGGCACCGCGGCGCTGGCCGGCCGGGTGGTCGCACCCGGCAGCGTCCTCGTCCTCGTCGCGGTGGGGGCGGCCGCACTGCTCGCTCCCGTCCCGCACGACCCCACCCCGGCGGCGATGGCTCCCCACCTCGTGTTCCTGGCCGGCGCGGTCGGCGTGGCCGTCGCGGCGGCGGCCGCTCCCGCTCCCCCGGTCCCCTTCTGGTGGTGGGGGGCGACCGCAGCCGTGCTGGCCGCCGTGGCGGAGGAGGCGTTCTTCAGGCGCCTCATGTACGGGTGGCTGTCGCGGTGGGGCGCCGGCTGGGCCGTCGGCATCGGCGCCGTCGCCTTCGCCCTCGTGCACGTGGGCGCCTACGGATGGTGGATCGTGCCGCTGGACCTGGCGATAGGGCTCGTGTTCGGCTGGCAGCGTTGGGCGTCGGGAACCTGGACCGTACCGGCCGCTACGCACGCGGCCGCCAACCTCATGTTGATGACGGGGTGATGAGATGAGAGCGATACGTATCCTGCTCGCGTGCACGGTGGCTGCGTCCGCGGCGTGCGCTCCCGCCCGCGGTGACGACGAGATGGTCGTCGGCGCTGTTTACCCGACCGGTGGGAGCCACGGGACCGGCGGCGTCGAGGAGTGGTGGGGAGCGGAGCTCGCCGCCGAGTACGCGAACCGGGGGGCGGAGCGCCCCGTCCGGCTGGAGCTGGTGCGTACCGAGACCGCCGACGCCGCGCCCGGGGCGATCAGATCGCTGCGCGACCGGGGGGCCGAGGTGGTGATCGGGAGCTACGGCAGCACCATCTCCCGGACGGCGGCCGCCACGGCGTCGAAGCTCGGGCTCGTCTACTGGGAGACGGGGGCGGTCGGAGAGCTCTCGATGCAGAGCGCGCTCGGGGAGCGGGTCTTCAGGGTGCCCGCGGCCGGCGGTGTCCTGGGACGCAACGCCGTGACCTACGTCGACGAGCAGCTCGGGCTCCCCGAGCCCCTGCGCTGGGCGGTCGCCTACGTCGACGACGTGTACGGACGCAGCGTCGGCCTCGGGGCGATCGAGCAGGCGGAGGCGTCCGGACACGAGGTGGCCGCCCGGCTCCCCTACTCCCCCACCGACGACATGGGGGAGGTCGCGCAGCGGGTGGCGGACAGCGGGGCGAACGCGCTCGCCGTGGCCGCCTACCTGGAGGACGGGGTAGCCCTGCGGCAGGCCCTGCTGGCCAGGCAGGTCCCGCTGCTGGTGAGCATCGGGACCTCCTCGTCGTTCTGCATGATCGAGTTCGGGAAGCGACTGGGCGACGACGCCATCGGGCTCCTCGCCTCCGACAAGCCCAACGGCGACGCGATGGCTCCCGTCGACCTGTCTCCCGACGCCCGGGCCGCCCTCGAGTGGGCCCGGACCCGCTACCGCGAGAAGCACGGTGCCGGGATGACCGCTCCTGCCCTGGCCGGCTTCGCCGGGGCATGGGCGCTGTTCTCCCACGTCCTGCCCGCGGCCGAGGACGGCTCGGCCGGGTCGGTCGCGGCGGCCGCGGTCCGGACGAAGCTGCCGCCCGGAGGACTGCCCAACGGCAGCGGACTGGACCTCGTCCCGCCCGGGGAGGCGGATGCGGGCTCGAACAGGGCAGCCACGAGCGTGATCTGGAAGTGGGTGGCGCGCGAGCAGCGGGCGGTCGTCTGGCCGCCGTCCTACGCCGCGCCGGGTGCGGCATGAGGCGAACCCGCGGTCCGCTCGTCCTGGGGCTCCTGGCCGTGGTCGTCTACCTGGCGGCTGCCGCGCTCACCTACCGCGTCGAGCTGGTCCCGGGACGTCCGCTGTACGACGGGGAGGTCCCGCCGCCTCCCTACAACTGGGTCGAGCCGCCGTCGGACCTCGAGGCGGAGAACGCCGCACCACAGCCCGGCGAGGCCACGGTGGAGTTCGCCCCCGAGGGGTCGCGGGCGCGGACCATCGCCACCGGCGACGGTCAGGCCTTCCTCATCCTGCCCATCGGCGGGATCGAGCCGCGCGAAGGCGAGGAGACGGTCACCGTCCGGATAACCCCGGTCGCCGCTCGACCCCGGACCTTCGACGGGATGCTGATAGACGGCAACGCCTACCGCTACGACGCCCGTTACACGACCTCGGGTGAACCGGTCCGGCTGCTCGCCAACGCCACCGTGATCCTCAGGTACCCGGTGCACGCCACCCAGATCGTGCGGTCCGCGGGGGGCCGCTGGGAGGACGCGGGCGCCACCCAGGCGGCCGTCCAGAGCGCCCAGCTCTTCGTGCGCGTCCGGGAGCTGGGCACGTTCGCGGCCGCTGGTGCCGAGCCTCCGCGCGAGATCCCGCTCTGGGTGTACCTCGCCGCGGGGAGCGCGGTGGCGCTCGCCGTGGCCGCGGGTTACGAGTGGCGCAGGAGCCGGGCCCGGGCGGCGGCTCGCGCGAGCGGCAAGCCGGTCAGACCAGACGCAGCGAAGCGGCGGCCGAAGAAGCGCCGCCGATAGAGATGACGGGCTCCGCCACCCTCAGGGCGGCCGCGATACCCGCGTAGAAGGCGAGGCCGCGACCGAGGATCCGGCCGAGCGCACCGAACCCCGTGGCGGCCACGCAGAGCGGGTCGATGAGGTCCTCCCCGATGGCGGGGCGCGCGCGCATCATCCTCTGGGCCACCGAGTACCAGGTGGCGACCTCCTCCACGACGGGATCGGTCTTCAGCCAGGAGTACGGCCAGCCGTAGTACCCGCTCGCGATCAGGTGGATCATCGTGAGCCGCGTCCGGACGGAGACGAGCGGGGCGGGGAGGTTCAGGGCGCCGGGGACGGGACGGTCCCCGG
>DATLFR010000180.1 GCA_035540895.1 Actinomycetota bacterium
TCTCCGAGGTGCTGCCGACCTTCGCCCGCAAGCCGCTGTTCGGGTACGCGTTCGTCGTCTTCAGCGGCATCGCCATCGGGTTCATGGGATGGGGTGTGTGGGCGCACCACATGTTCGCGGCCGGGCTCGGTCCCGTGGCCAACTCCGCATTCGCCATCTCGACGATGTTCATCGCCGTCCCGACGGGGGTGAAGATCTTCAACTGGATCGGGACGCTGTGGGGAGGCCGGATCCAGTTCAAGGCCCCGATGCTCTTCGCGATCGGGACGGTGGCCATGTTCATCATCGGGGGGCTGTCGGGGGTCACCCACGCGATCGTCCCCCACAACTACCAGCAGACCGACACGTACTACATCGTGGCCCACTTCCACTACGTGCTCTTCGGAGGGGCGATCTTCGGCCTGTTCAGCGGGGCCTACTACTGGTGGCCGAAGGTCTTCGGGCGGATCCTGAACGAGTGGCTGGGACACGCCCACTTCTGGGTCATGATGCTCGGCTTCAACCTGACCTTCGCTCCCTTCCACATCCTCGGCCTGCAGGGGATGCCTCGGCGTTACTACCAGTACCCGGCGGGGCAGGGGTTCGAGATGTGGAACATGGTCTCGACCGTCGGCGCGTTCATCATCGCGCTCTCGATCCTGATCTTCCTCGTCAACGTGCTGGTCACCCAGCGCAAGCCGCCGACCGCTCCCGCCGACCCGTGGGACGGACGGACGCTCGAGTGGACGATCCCGTCCCCGCCCCCCGCGCACAACTTCGACGAGATCCCGCGCGTCGAGCACCTGGACGACTTCTGGTACCGCAAGTACGCGCAGGACGAGTCCGGACATGCCGTGCCCGTCCCCGCCGGCGGGTCAGGCGAGGCGTCCGACGAGCATGGCTCGGGTGGGGGCCACGCCGTGCATCTCCCGGCGCCCTCGTACTTCCCCCTGGTGGCGGCCGCCGGCCTCCCCCTCATCGCCTACGGGCTGATGTTCCAGTGGGCGCTCGCCGCGGTCGGCGGGTTCCTCACGCTGGCCGGACTGTACGGCTGGGCTCTCGAGCCATCCGAGGAGTGACGGAGGACCAGTGGCTGCTACCGCAGAGCACACCGTAGAGGCGCATCACACGAGCACCGGGCTCGACAACCGCAAGCTCGCGATGTGGGCGTTCCTCGGCTCGGAGTGCCTCCTGTTCGGCGCCCTCATCGCCGCGTACCTCCTCTACCGGACGCGCGGGCCGGGCAAGCACCCATACGAGCTGTACGACATCCCCTTCACGTCGGTCAGCTCGTTCGTCCTGCTGATGAGCTCCCTGACCATGGTGCTCGCGCTGAACGCGATCCAGCGCGGGTTGGGGAGGGCCACCCGCGTCTGGCTCTTCGCGACGGCGATGCTCGGCACCGTCTTCATCTCCGGGCAGGTGTACGAGTTCACGACGTTCGTCAACGAGGGCATGACGATGGGCACGAACGCCGCTGCCAGCGCGTTCTACGTCCTGACCGGCTTCCACGGGACGCACGTCACGCTCGGGATCGTGATGCTCCTCTCACTGTTCGGCCTCTCGTTGGCCGGTCGGCTCCCGACCGAACGCAGCCTGACCGTGGAGCTCTGCGGGCTCTACTGGCACTTCGTGGACATCATCTGGATCATCATCTTCACGGTCGTCTACCTGGTTCCCCACTGAGGACGTTCATGGCCGACAACACCGAGACAACGATCCACGACCCGGGCGTCACCGAGCACGCCGGGCACGAGCACGCACACCCGGGTGTCGGGGAGTACGTGAAGATCGCCCTGATCCTGGCGGTGGTCACGGCCGCCGAGGTCGGTCTCTACTACGTGGAGGACCGGGTCGGCGAGGGGGTCACGGTCGCCGGGCTGATGGCGATGATGGTCGTCAAGTTCATCCTGGTCGGGCTGTGGTTCATGCACCTCCGCTTCGACAGCTCGATCTTCCGCCGCCTCTTCGTGGCCGGGATCGTCCTCGCCATCGCCATCTACGCGGTGGTCCTCGTACAGATGACGAGAGGCTCGCGGGGCAACCAGCCCGCGATCCGGGGTGGCCAGACGACCCCGCAGTTGATCCTCCCCTTCAGATGACGCTCGCGCAGGCCGCGTCCGCCGGTCTCGACTGGCATCCGCACCTCGAGGTGTGGGCCATCGTCGGCGGAGCGGCGCTGGCCTACCGGTACGCGGTGAGGACGCTGGGGCCTCGCTACGCTCCTCCGGGCGAGCAGGTCGTGACCCGCCGGCACGTCACCTGGTTCACCTTGGGCCTGGCCACCCTGTGGCTGGCGTCGGATTGGCCCGTCCACGAGCTGGCCGAGGGGTACCTGTACTCCGTCCACATGGTGCAGCACATGCTCATATCCCTGGTTGCGCCGCCCCTCCTGATGATGGGGATGCCGGCGTGGATGTGGCGGCTGGTCCTCGGGTCCGGACGCCTGCTGGGCCTCGTGCGACGGATCACCCGACCGCTGCTCGCCCTGGTCGTCTACAACGCGGTCCTCGTCCTGACGCATATGCCGTCGCTCGTGGACATCTCGGTGCGCAGCGAGCCGGTCCACTTCGGCGTCCACCTGCTCGTGTTCACGTCATCGCTCGTCATGTGGACGCCCGTACTCTCCCCGATCATCGAGCTCCCAGCGCTCTCGTACCCCGGCCGGTGCTTCTACCTGTTCCTGCAGTCGTTGGTGCCGACGGTGCCGGCCTCCTTCCTCACCTTCGGCGACGGCGTCATCTACCGCTTCTACGAGACGACGCCGCGCATCATCGCGCTGTCCCCCCTCGACGACCAGCGGACGGCCGGGCTGATCATGAAGCTCGGCGGAGGGTTCCTGCTCTGGGGGGTCATCACCGTGCTGTTCTTCAAGTGGTTCACGGCCGAGCAGAGGGACGGGTGGGACGCCCTCTCGTACCGCGACGTCGAGGCCACGGTCCGGACCCGGATCATGAGCGGAGGTAGGAACGAGACATGAACCCACAGTTCAGGGACCGCGTGCTGCTGCCGATCGCCGTGATCCTGGCGGCGTTCGTGCTCATCGAGATCCTGGCGTTCAGCCTCTCCAGGGTCTTCCTGGCGGTCAGCCACGACCTCGGACACAACCAGACGGCCGTCCTCGCCCTGGCCGTGGCCATCGGCGTGCTCGTCCTCTGTGCCCTGGTGGCGGCGCGGCCGCGCATCTCGTCGGGGACCCTCACCGCGCTGTGCGTGGTCGGGTTCCTGGCCGTCGTCGGAGCGGGCGTGGCGATGATGGGCAAGGCGGACGCCCCGGGCGGGGGACATGGTCCGGCCGCGGAGCACGGCTCCTCCGAGAACCTCGACGAGGTACAGCCGCAGGTCAGCAGCCCGGCCGCGCACTGACGCGAGAGCGCGCCCGGCAGGATTCGAACCTGCGACTTCTGGCTCCGGAGGCCAGCGCTCTATCCACTGAGCTACGGGCGCACGCGTAACAGACTATCGGGTCGAACCGACCGCGCGGACTCCCACGGAGAGCGGGGCTCTACTAGGCTGGACGCCCTATGGCCCGCATCCTCGTGGTCGACGACGACCCCATGATCGTCAAGCTGCTGCGCCTCAACCTCGAGATGGAGGGTTTCGAGGTGATCGAGGCGGGCGACGGCAAGGCCGCGCTGGAGGCCGTCTCCAAGCACCAGCCCGACCTGGTGGTCTGCGACGTGATGATGCCCAACCTCAACGGGCTGGAGGTCGTCGCCCGGCTGCGCAAGGACGGGGCCCACCCGGACCTCCCCGTCGTGCTCCTCAGCGCGAAGGCCCAGGCGATGGACGTCCAGCACGGCCTGGGCGCAGGGGCCGACGAGTACCTCACGAAGCCGTTCGACCCCGACGACCTGATCGCCGTCGTCCACCGCCTCCTCGAGCGCAGCCAGGGCGAAGGGCCGTCGTGATCGAGCGGGAGATCCACGAGCTGGTCTCCGAGGCGATCACCGAGGCATCGAGAGCCGGTGACCTCGGGCCGGTCCCCGACGTGATCGCGTTCGACGTGTCGCGTCCGAAGCAGAGGGACCACGGGGACTGGGCCGTGAACGCGGCCCTGCGGCTCGCGAAGGCCTTGTCCCGTCCGCCGCGCGAGATCGCGGAGGCGATCGTCGCCCACCTCCCGCGGCGGGAGTGGGTTCGGGCGGCCGAGGTGGCCGGTCCGGGGTTCGTGAACATCACGCTCTCGCACCACTGGCTGCACGAGGCGTGCCGGAGCGCTCGTCGGATGGGAGAGAGGTGGGGTTCGTCGGACACGGGGGCGGGGGCGAGCATGAACGTCGAGTTCGTCTCGATCAACCCCACCGGCCCCCTGCACATCGGCTCGGCCCGCAACGCGGCTATCGGCGACTCCATCGCCCGGCTGCTCGACTTCCAGGGCCACCGGGTTACGCGGGAGTACTACTTCAACGACGCGGGGAGCCAGATGGTGAACTTCGGGCTCTCGGTGGCCGCGCGGTACCTGGAGCTCCTCGGACGGGAGGCGTCCCTGCCGGAGGACGGGTACCACGGGGCCTACGTGATCGACCTGGCCCGACAGATCCTGTCGTCCGAGGGCGACAGGTACGCGGACCTCCCCCTCTACGAGCTCGGGGAGACGATGCGGGACCTCGCCTACCCCGTCGTGATCGGGTGGATCGAGAGGTCGTTGGGGAGGTTCGGGGTCCATATGGACGTCTGGTTCAAGGAGCGCGACCTCTTCGAGCGCGGCGAGGTCGATGCGGTCCTCTCCCGTCTGGACGAGCTCGGCCACCTCTACGAACAGGACGGCGCGAGATGGATCCGGACGACCGCGTTCGGGGACTCGCGTGACCGCGCGGTCGTACGTTCGGACGGGTCGCCCACCTACCTCTTGCCCGACCTCGCCTACCACGTGGACAAGGCGAAGCGCGGGTACGCGCGGATGGTGGTCGTGCTAGGTGCCGACCACCACGGACAGGCCCCCAGCCTCAAGGCCGGCATGCAGGCCCTCGGCGTCGACCCGGACAGGATCGAGGTCGTGATCTACCAGTGGGTGCACGTGCTGAGGGGAGGGGAGCCGCTCTCGATGGGGAAGCGGGCCGGGACCTTCGTCACCCTGGACGAGCTGATCGACGAGGTCGGGTCCGATGCCGCGCGGTACGCGCTCCTGAGCACCTCGTCGGACAACACCCTGTACTTCGACCTCGAGGAGGTCAAGAAGCAGTCGCTCGAGAACCCCGTCTTCTACGTCCAGTACGCGCACGCCCGGATCTGCTCGATCCTGCGCGGAGCGGCGGAGGACGGCGTCCAGATCGACGACGAGGTGCGATGGGAGGAGTTGCACCACGACGCCGAGGTGGAGCTGATGCGCCACATCGCGACCTTCCCCGAGACCGTCGTCCAAGCCGCGCGGGCGAGGGCCCCACACCGTCTGACGACCTATGCGCAGGAGCTCGCCCGTGCGTTCCACGGTTTCTACACGCAGTGCCACGTCCGGACGGACGACGCCCAGCTGCGCGCGGCCCGGCTCGCCCTCGCCACCGCGGCCAGGCAGACCCTGGCGAATGCGCTCGCCCTCCTGGGCGTATCGGCTCCCGAGCGGATGGACCGTCATCCGGAGGATCTCCAGGAGGTGGGGGCTTGAGCGGCTGGAGCGAGCTGCGCAGGGTCCTACCCGCCACCGCGGACGTCGGCGAGGCCGGACGGTTGACGATCGGCGGATGCGACGTGGAGGAACTCGTGCGGGCGCACGGGACACCCCTGTTCGTCATGGACGAGGAGGACTTCCGATCCCGCCTCTCCGCCTACCGCGACGCGTTCGGAGGAGAGAACGTCCACTACGCGGCGAAGGCCTTCCTGACATCGACGCTGGCCCCGGTCCTGTCCGAGGAGGGGGTGGGTCTCGACTGCGCCTCCGGCGGCGAGCTGTACACGGCGCTGCAGGGCGGGTTCGACCCCAGGCGCATCGTGCTGCACGGCAACAACAAGTCGGACGAGGAGCTGGAGCTCGCGGTCGACTCCGCGGTCTACCGGGTCGTGATCGACTCGGTGCACGAGCTGGAGCAGCTCGAGAGGATCGCCGCCTCCAGGGAGGTGGCGGTGGGGGCCCTGCTGCGGATAGCCCCCGGCATCGAGGCGCATACGCACGACTACCTCAAGACCGCGATCGAGGACACGAAGTTCGGCGTGCAGCTCGGCGAGGGGGCCCGCCGGGCGATCGATCTGGCCGCTCGAGCCCCGCACGTCGAGCTGGAGGGGATCCACTGCCACATCGGGAGCCAGGTCTTCGACCTGTTCCCGTTCGAGGAGGCGGCCCGTGTCCTGGTTGCCTTCCTCGCCGAGATGCGGCGGGCCACCGGACTCGAGCTCCCAGAACTCGACCTCGGCGGAGGTCTGGGCATCGCCTACCTCCCCTCGGACGAGCCCTCGGCGGTCTCGGAGCTGGCCAAGTCGGTCCTGGGCGCGGTCGAGGCGGCGGCCCGGGAGCACGACACGCCCGTGCCGGTCGTGAAGGTGGAGCCCGGACGCTCGGTCGTCGGTCCCTCCATGGTCACCCTGTACAGGGCCGGGACGATCAAGGAGGTGCCGGGCATCCGCACCTACCTGGCCGTCGACGGAGGGATGTCGGATAACATCCGTCCGGCTCTGTACGGGGCGCCCTACACCTTTTTGTCCGCGACGCGCCCGCAGGCCCCCCACGACCGGACCTACGCGATCGCCGGGAAGCTGTGCGAGTCGGGGGACCTGCTCTCGAAGGACGCCCGCCTTCCGGACGTCCAGCCGGGCGAGCTCGTGGCGGTCGCCGCCACGGGAGCCTACTGCTACGCGATGTCCTCCAACTACAACCGGCTCCCGCGCCCGGGCGTCGTGGCCGTGCGTGACGGTGCCGTGCGGGTCCTGGCCCGCCGGGAGACCTGGGACGACCTGGTCCGGCTGGAACGGTAGGCTAACCGGCGCATGGGCGAGAGAACGCTGGGGATCGGGCTGCTGGGGTGTGGGATCGTCGGGTCGGGTGCGGCCCGGCATCTGCTCACGCACCGGGAGGAGATCGCGCGCGCCGTCGGCGCGCCCGTGGAGATCCGGCGGGTCGCGGTGCGCAACATCGCGAAGCAGCGCGACGTCGACCTCCCCAAGGAGATCTTCACCCACGACCCGCAGGAGGTCGTGGACGATCCCGACGTGGACCTCGTCGTGGAGGTCATGGGCGGCATCGAGCCCGCCCGGACGGCGATCCTGTCCGCCCTGAAGGCCGCGAAGCCCGTGGTCAGCGCCAACAAGGAGCTCATGTCCACGCTGGGAGCCGAGCTGTTCGAGGCGGCCGACGAGCGCGGGGTCGACCTCTACTACGAGGCGGCGGTCGGAGGGGGGATCCCCCTGGTCCGGCCCATCAAGGAGTCGCTGGCCGGGGAGCGGATCAGGCGGCTGATGGGGATCGTCAACGGCACGACCAACTACATCCTCACCCGCATGTCGGAGGCGGACCTCGAGTTCGCCGAGGCGCTCGCCGAGGCGGAGGCGCTCGGGTACGCCGAGGAGGACCCGACGGCCGACATCGAGGGGTTCGACGCCGCGTCCAAGACCGCCATCCTGGCGTCGATCGCGTTCCGGGCCCGCGTCGTCCAGGGCGACGTGTACCGGGAGGGGATCTCGCACATAACCCATCAGGACATCGCGAACGCCCGGCGGCTCGGCTACGTCGTGAAGCTCTTGGCGATAGCCGAGGAGGCGGACGGGGAGATCGCGGTCCGGGTGCACCCGGCGATGATCCCGGCCACGCACCCGCTCGCGTCCGTGCGCGACTCCTTCAACGCGGTCTTCGTGGAGGGGGAGTCGGTTGGGGACCTGATGTTCTACGGCCGGGGGGCGGGCGGAGACCCGACCGGGTCCGCCGTGGTCGGCGACGTCGTGGCGGCCGCACGTCATCTCGTCGAGTCGGGACGGGGTCTCGGCTGCACGTGCTACGAGACCAGACGCATCCGCCCCATCGACGAGATGCACTCCCAGTACTACGTGCTGCTCTCGGTCGAGGATCGCCCCGGAGCGCTCGCCCGGGTCGCGGCGACCTTCGGCGAGAACGGGGTCTCGATCGGGTCCGTCTGGCAGGAGGGGACCGGGACGGAGGCGCAGCTGGTGCTGGTCTCCCACCGGGCCAGGGAGGCGGCCCTGCAGGCCACCATCCGGGGTCTCGAGCAGCTCCCCGAGGTGTTGAAGGTGATGTCGGTACTGCGCGTCGAGGGCGAGGAGATCTAGTGCCCCTGTGGCGCGGGGTGATCAACGAGTACCGCGATCGCCTCCCCGTCACCGGAGCCACGCCGGTGGTCACCCTCGAGGAGGGGGGCACCCCGCTCGTGCGGGCCGACGCGCTGTCCGGCCGGTCCGGCCTGGACGTCTGGCTCAAGTTCGAGGGCTCGAACCCCACCGGGTCCTTCAAGGACCGGGGGATGACGCTGGCCATCTCGAAGGCTCTCGAAGAGGGCGCGAAGGCGGTGTGCTGCGCGTCGACCGGCAACACCTCCGCGTCCGCCGCGGCGTACGCGGCCCGGGCCGGGCTGCGCTGCATCGTCTTCGTCCCCCATGGCGGGATCGCCCTCGGCAAGCTGGCCCAGGCGCTCATGCACGGTGCGGACGTCCTCGAGATCGAGGCCGGGTTCGACGGCGCCTTCGTCGTCTCGAAGGAGCTGTCGGAGCGATACCCGGTGACCTTCGTCAACTCGGTCAACCCCTACCGGATCGAGGGCCAGAAGACCTGTGCCTTCGAGGTGGTCGACGAGCTGGGGGGAGCCCCCGACTACCAGGTCATGCCGGTCGGCAACGCGGGCAACATCACCGCGCACTGGCGGGGGTACCGCGAGTACGGTCGCGGCTGCCCGGTCATGTTCGGCATCCAGGCCCAGGGCGCGGCGCCGCTCGTGCGAGGGGAGCCGGTGGCCACACCGACGACGCTGGCGTCGGCGATCCGCATCGGCAACCCCCAGTCCTGGGACGGGGCGGTGAGCGCGCGTGACGAGTCGGGCGGGGACTTCCTGGCCGTCTCGGACGCCGAGATCCTGGAGGCCTACCACGTGCTCGCGTCCGAGGAGGGCGTGTTCTGCGAGCCCGCGTCCGCCGCCGCGCTGGCCGGGTTCCTCCGGCTCCTCGACGAGGGGCGCCTAGAGCGTGGGAGGAGGGCGGTCCTGATCCTGACCGGGCACGGCCTGAAGGACCCCGACCGCGCCCTGGCCGAGGCTCCGGCGCCCAAGAGCGTCCCCGCCGACGTCGAGACCGTCGCCGGTCTGCTGGGCTGGTAGATGAGGTACCTCGTCACCGCTCCCGCCTCGACCGCGAACCTCGGCCCCGGGTTCGACTGCGTCGCGGCGGCCCTGACCCTCGACCTGTCGGTGATCGCGGACGACGAGGCGGACGAGGCCCGCATCGACGTCATCGGGGAGGGAGCGCAGGCCATACCGACGGACGGGTCCAACCTGCTCGTGCGGGCGGCGGAGGTCGTCCATGGTCCGCTGCCGCCCCTGCACCTGCGCGTGCGGAACCATATACCGATGGGCCGGGGGCTGGGGTCGTCCGCAGCCGCGATCGCCGCGGGGGTCGTCCTCGGGACCGCGCTCAGCGGCCGGAAGCCCGAACCGGAGGAGATGCTCGCGGCCGCCTGCTCCCTCGAGCCGCACCCCGACAACCTGGCCGCGTGCCTGTACGGGGGGCTGGTCGTGGCCGCTCCGTCCGGTGGGGGAACGAGCGTCATCCGGATGGACCCCGCCCGCCACATCCGCCCGGTCCTGCTCGTCCCCGAGGAGCACGAGCTCGGTACGGAGCAGGCGAGGAGCGTGCTGCCCCAGCAGGTGGCGAGGCCCGACGCGGTCTCGAACGTGGCCTGGACGGCGGGGCTCGTCGCCCTCCTGACGGGCCGAACCTCCGCCGACCCCCGGGAGCTGCTCACCTGCACGCAGGACCGGCTCCATCAGGACGCCCGGGCGCCGCTGATGCCGGAGACGGCACGCCTGCTCCAGAGGCTGCGGGAGGCCGGCGTGGCTGCGTGCGTGTCCGGAGCCGGACCCTCGCTCGTCTGCCTTGTCACCGGCAGCGGTGAGGATGTCGTGCGCGAGGTGGCCGAGGAGCTGGCCGGGTGGCGCCTCGTGGTTGCCGACTGGGAGTCCCGCGGAGCGCGGGTGGAGACGATCGACGGGAGGTTGGTGTAGAGCGTGACCGAGACCCATGAGCTCCGCGAGATAGCGCGCCGTCTGCGGACCAGGATCGTAGAGATGACCACGGAGGCCGGCAGCGGCCATCCGACCACGGCGCTGTCCTGCGTCGAGATCGTGACCGCCCTGCACTTCTCCCGTCTCCGCTGGAACCCACGGGACGCCGGGTGGCCCGACCGGGACCGGTTCATCCTGTCGAAGGGGCACGGGGTGCCCGTGCTCTACGCCGCTTACGCGGAGGCAGGCGCTATCCCCGAGGAGGAGCTCTCGACGCTCCGACGGACCGGCTCCCGTCTGCAGGGACACCCCGATCCGGTGCGCCTCCCCTTCGTCGAAGCCGCGACCGGGTCGCTCGGACAGGGGCTGTCCATCGCGATCGGCCTCGCGCTCGCCGCGAAGACCGATGGAGCCTCCTGGCGCACCTACTGCCTCATGGGCGACGGGGAGATCCAGGAGGGACAGGTCTGGGAGGCGGCGATGTCCGCCCCCCGGTTCGAGCTGGACAACCTGGTCGCCATCGTGGACAGCAACCGGATCCAGCAGACGAGCTCGGTCCGGGAGATCCTCCCCACGCTCGAGCCGATCGTCCCGAAGTGGGAAGCGTTCGGGTGGCACGTGATCGACGTGGACGGCCACGACCTGGGAGCGGTGCTCGCCGCGCTCGACGAGGCGTCGTCCACGCGTGGTCGCCCGACGGCGATCGTCGCCCGCACCGTGAAGGGGAAGGGCGTGTCGTTCATGGAGGACGACCTGGCGTTCCACGGCAAACCGGCGAACTCCGACCAGGCGAAGATGGCTATCGAGGAGATCAAGAGCGCATGAGCAAGGACCGCGCAACTAGGGAGGCCTTCGGGGAGGCGCTGGTTCGGGTGGGGGAGTCAGACCCGCGGGTCGTCGCCCTCGACGGGGACGTGGCCACGAGCGTCTTCACCCATCTCTTCGCGGAGCGGTTCCCCGACCGCTACTTCCAGGTGGGGATCGCCGAGCAGAACATGGTGGGGATCGCGGCCGGGCTCGCGATGGCGGGGAAGATCCCCTTCTGCGCCTCGTTCGCCTGCTTCGTGACCGGACGGTTCGACACCATCCGGATGTCCGTGGCCTACAACCGCTCCAACGTGAGGATCGTAGGCACCCACGTGGGTGTGGGCATCGGTCCGGACGGGCACTCCCAGATGGGCCTGGAGGACGTCGCCCTCATGCGGACGCTGCCCAACATGGCCGTCGTCCAGCCTGCCTCGGGGATCGAGACCGAGCGGGCCGTCGAGTACCTCACCCAGCACGTGGGACCGGCCTACATCCGCCTCACCCGCCAGAAGCTGCCCGCGCTCTACGACGACGACTACCGGTTCGAGTTCGGGAAGGGAGTCCGGCTCCGGGAGGGGTCCGACGTGGCCATCATCGCGTCCGGACCCTCCGTCGCCGAGGCCCTGAAGGCGGCGGACCTGTTGGCCGACCACGGGATCTCCGCGGCCGTGGCGAACATCCACACGATCCAGCCCCTCGACGACGACCTGGTCGAGGAGCTGGCCCGCTCGTGCGGTCGCGTGGTCACGGTCGAGGATCACGTCGTGGCGGGCGGGCTCGGCGGGGCCGTCTGCGAGTGCCTGTCCGAGCGCGCTCCCACGCCGGTCCTGCGGATCGGGGTCCGGGGGTTCGGCGAGTCCGGCGATCCCGACGAGCTCTACGACCGGTTCGGCCTGTCCGGGCTCCGGGTCGCGGAGCAGGTGGCTTCCTTCCTGCAGTCTCCGGCCGAGATGCAGCTCTCGGGACAGGGTCTCTAAGGTCGTTGCTACACCCCCGACCCGATGCTACGGTTGATCGTCCCGCCCGTACCGGGCCCGCGGAGAGATCATCGACATGATCGAGACCGTTAACCTGCGCAAGGTGTACCAAGGGAACGTGGTCGCCCTCGACGGGATCACGTTGCGCATCGAGAAGGGCGAGTTCGTCTTCCTGGTCGGCCCCTCTGGGTCGGGGAAGTCGACGCTCACCAAGATCATGATGCGCGACGAGGACGCCTCGGAGGGCGAGGTCCGGGTCTGCGGCTTCGACCTGAACAAGATCTCGCGTTACAAGGTGCCCTACCTGCGCCGACGCATGGGGGTCGTCTTCCAGGACTACAAGCTCCTGCCGAACAAGACCGTCTTCGAGAACGTCGCGTTCGCGCTGGAGGTGACGGGCCGCAAGCGTCCCCTCATAGAGAAGCTCGTACCACCCGCGCTCGAGGTCGTCGGCCTGGCGAACAAGCTCGACCGCTTCCCCCACCAGCTCTCGGGAGGCGAGCAGCAGCGGGTCTCGATCGCCCGGGCCTTCGTGAACCAGCCCCAGCTCCTGCTCTGTGACGAGCCCACCGGGAACCTCGACCCCGCCACCTCGCTCGAGATCGTGCGTCTCCTCGACCGGATCAACCGGACGGGAGGGACCACGGTCGTCATCGCCACCCACGACCACGCGATCGTCGACACGATGCGTAGGCGCGTGATCGAGCTCGAGCACGGCCACCTGGTCCGCGACCAGCACCGCGGCGTCTACGGACCGGTCGGAGGCTGAGTGGCGCTGAAGGTCAGGTACTTCCTGCGCGAGTCCGCCGCGAACCTGCGGCGCAACCTGCTCATGACGGTGGCGGCGTCGCTGACGGCCGCCGTCTCCCTGCTCCTGCTCGGAGGCGTCCTCACGCTCGGCGACCTCGTGCGAGGCTTCACCTTCCACATCGAGGAAGGCGTCGAGGTCTCCGTCTTCCTCGTGGACGACATCACCGCCGAGCAGCAGACGGAGATCCAGCGGCAGATCGAGGATCTCGAGGTCGTCCGCGGAACCACCTTCGTCTCGAAGGCGGACGCCTACGAGGAGTACAAGGAGATCTTCCGGGACAAGCCGGTCATGTGGGAGAGCGTCTCCGAGGACGACCTCCCGGCTTCGTTCCGCGTGCACATGCGGGACCCGGAGCGGGTCGACATGGTGAAGTCGCGGCTTCAGGGCAACCCGCGGATCGACGACATCGAGGACCACCGGGAGGCGGTCGGGAGGATCGTCCGGGTGACCGGGATGCTCCGGACCTTCTCGGGCGCGATGATCGCCGTCCTGCTCGTCGCCGCCGTGCTGCTCATCTCCAACACGATCCAGATGGCGATCTTCGCGCGCCGCAAGGAGATCGAGATCATGAAGCTCGTGGGGGCCACGAACTGGTTCGTGCGCGTCCCGTTCGTGCTCGAGGGCATCGCGGTGGGCGTCGTGGGAGCCGGGGTGGCGCTGGGCATCCTGAGCGCGGCGAAGTACGCGATCAAGCAGTTCCTGCCTCCGTTCATCCCTACCCCGTTCCTGCAGGTCGCGGACGCTCGGCACATCCTGTGGCTCGTCCTGCTCGGCTCCCTGATCGGGGCGGTCGGGTCTAGCGTGGCCCTGCGCCGCTACCTGGACGTCTGACCCGCCGCCACGGCGAGCAGACGGCCGGCCTTCAGCTCGGTCTCGGCCCATTCCTCCCCCGGGTCGGAGTCGGCCACTATCCCGCCGCCCACCCCGAAGGACGTGACGCCCCCGGCCATCGTGAACGTGCGGATGGCGACGTTGAGGTCCATCGCCCGCGTCCGCGTGTCGATCCACCCCACCGCGCCGCAGTAGACCCCGCGGCGGACCGGCTCTAGCTGCTCGATGATCGAGAGGACCGCCGGCTTCGGGCACCCCGTCACCGATGCGGGCGGGAAGGTGGCCCGGACGATCTCGGCGACCGTCGCGCCGTCACGCAGCCGCCCCCGCACGGTGCTGACCAGGTGGTACAGCCCGGGATGGGCCTCCACCTGCATGAGAGAAGGGACGGTGACGGTCCCCGGGACGCACACGCGCCCCAGGTCGTTGCGGGCCAGGTCGACGATCATCACGTTCTCGGCCCTGTCCTTCAGGCTCCGGGCGAGCAGCTCCGGGTCGGCGGCGGTCCCTTTGATCGGACGGGTCTCGATGGTGGACCCGTCCCCGCGTAGGTAGCTCTCGGGTGACGCGGACACGACCTCGACCTCGCCGAGACGCACCCACGCGGCGTGCGGGGCCGGGTTGGCCCGGGCCAGGGCGGCGGAGAGCGCGACCCCGTCGGTCGTCATCGGGCAGGTCAGGCGTCGGGTCAGGTTCACCTGGTAGCAGTCGCCCGCCCTCAGGTGGTCGTGGATCGTCCGGACCGCGGCCTCCCAGGCCTCTCGGGTCATGCTGGTCTCCCACCCGGTGAGCGGCCGGTGTGCGCCGGGTGCGACCGCGGAGGACAGCGCGTCCCTGAGGATGGCCAGGCCGGCCCCCCCTCCGGCCGGGGAGGGGCCGTGTCCGGGCCGCATCTCCAGACGGGCACCGAAACGGGCGAGCAGGAGGTCCGGAAGGATCGGGTCCGGGGGGTTGAGGGTCGGGAAGGGCTCGGTGGCGCGGCCCAGGTCGTAGGAGAGGAAACCCGCCCACCACCCCGGCGCGAGCCCGACCAGCGCCTTGAGCGCGTCCGGACCCGAGGCCTCCACGACCTCCTCGGGAGCCGCGGCCAGGATGGTGGACCGGCCCGAGGAGAGGAGGACGGCGCCCACCTCGCGGGGGAGGGCGGCGGCGACCCGGTGTGCCTGGTCCATCGGTCCAGGGGACCATAGGCGGGTCCTTGCCCGGCGACCGGCCGCAAGGTAGGATGCCTGCTGTTCTCTTGAGTGCGGAGAGTTGCTGAAGTGACCGTCACCCGACGCTGGCCCCGGTACGCCCTCGCCGCCCTCCTCGCGGTGTTCTCGTCGGTGCTGGTGTCCGCGCCCACGGGGGCGCAGACCGGGAGGTCTCCCAC
>DATLFR010000181.1 GCA_035540895.1 Actinomycetota bacterium
TGTGCTGAGCGGGGACGTTGTCCCCGAGGCACTGGCTGAGTGTGTGCATGGGTGTGTGCCAGCCGAGCGCGCCGTGGGACCTGTGGTGATTGTAGAAGTGCAGGAACCGGCCATAGGCGACCCGGCGCTGTTGCTCGGACGTCCAGTCGCGGATGTAGGCCCATTCCTCGAGCAGGATCCGGTGGAAGCGCTCGATCTTGCCGTTCGTCTGGGGCCGGTAGGGACGGGTGCGCTTGTGGATGCAGTCGGTTCGCTGTATCTCTCGACGCCAGATCCGTGACCGGTAGCAGGAGCCGTTGTCGGTGAGGACGCGTTCGACGGTGATGCCGTGGTCGGCGAACCAGGCGTATGCGCGGAACCAGAAGCCGGCAGCGGTGATGGCCTGCTCATCGTCGTGGATCTCGCTGTAAGCGAGCCGGGTCCGGTCGTCGACGGCCGAGTGCAGGAACCGGTAGCCCACGCCGCTGTAGCCGCCGTGACCGTCGTTGCCGCGGCCGTGGATCCGCCAGCCGCCACCGTCGGGGATGCCGGCCAGCTTCTTGATATCGACGTGGACCAGCTCGCCAGGCCGTTCACGCTGGTAGCGCTGGATGGTGCGCGGTTGGGCGCAACGGTCGCCGCGGTCGAGCCGCCCCAGACCTGCCGACCGGCAGATCCGTTGGACCGTCGATGCCGCGATACCGACGTGGGCGCCGATGTGGGCTGCCCCCCACCGGCGTCGGCGTCGCAGATCCAGGACACGTTGCTCGACCGACGGACGGGTCTTGTTCGGCATCTGATGTGGACGGCTGGACCGATCCAGCAATCCAGCCTCGCCGTCGACCAAGAATCGGTCTCGCCACTTACGGACCGTCTTCGGATCAACCTGGAATCGCTCGGCAGTGGCGGCGACTGACCACCCCTGATCCAGCACACAGCCCACCATTCGCCGCCGACCTGCCGGCGTGAGCACCGCATTGGGGTGCTGCCCGATACGCTCAGACACGAGCCCTCCCTTCGAGGTCGTGAGCTTCGACACCCACAACCTCGCTCGGAGGGCTCAACCCTTCACGGAACTAACCCAACCCCATTCCTCCAGGGACAACGTCCCCGGTTGTCACAACTAGCCGATCAGCGCAGCCACCCGGCGCAGGTCCTCGACGAGCCTCTTGCGCTCCAACCTCCGGCTCTCGTCGTCGGGCGCCCGCAGGATCGACGACGGGTGTGCCGTGGCGGTGAGCCGGCCGAGCGGGTGGTCGAAGAACTCGCCGCGTTGCTGCGTGATCCGGAAGGCACGACCGAGGAGCGCCTGAGCGGCCGTCGCGCCCAGGCATACGAGGACCTCCGGCTGGATCGCCTTCACCTCCGCCTCCAGCCACGGGTAGCACGCGGCGATCTCGGCCGCGTTCGGCTTCTGGTGGATCCTGCGCTTGCCCCGCGGCTTCCACTTGAAGTGCTTCACGACGTTGGTGATGTACACGAGGTCGCGGTCGACGCCGGCGTCGGCGAGCGCCCGGTCGAGCTCGCGGCCGGCCGGACCGACGAACGGGCGCCCCTCCAGGTCCTCCCGGTCGCCGGGCTGCTCCCCCACCATCACGACGCGCGCCTGCGGTGGGCCCTCGCCGAAGACGGTCTGCGTCCCCGACTCCCAGAGCGGACACGCCTTGCACCCGGCCGCGACCTCGCGCAGGTTCGGGATGGTGAGCTCCTCCGGGAGCTGCTCGGGGACGGGGTCGGTCGGGGCGGCCATATCGGTCCGATACCCGAGAGTCCGACCTCCCACCCCCGCGATATCGGACCCGTCCGCGCCTTGCCGCGCTCGAGGGCACCCGGCTACGGTGGCGCCAGACGACCCGGGAGATCTCCCGACGAGGAGACCGCGACATGTCCAGCGACGGAGACATCGTCGTCGGTAAGACGACGCCGATACTGCGCTCCTTCGACGAGGCGAAGACGAGGGGGTTCTACCTGGACTACCTCGGGTTCAAGGTCGACTGGACCCATCGCTTCGAACCCGGGATGCCGCTGTACATGCAGGTCTCCCGCGGCGGGTGCGTCCTGCATCTGTCCGAGCACCACGGCGATGCGACGCCCGGCGCCGGACTCCGGATCGAGGTCGGGGATCTGGACGCGTTCCACGCCGAGCTGTCGGCCAAGCCGTACGCGAACATGCGGCCCGGCATCGAGGACATGCCGTGGGGAACGCGGGACATGACCGTGATCGATCCGTCCGGGAACCGGCTCACGTTCACGGACGCCATCTCCGTGGGTCCGTGACGGACCCGGGCAGGCGCACCTAGCCCGAGGAACCGCCGGAGGCGTGGTACAGCCTCCCACGACCCCGGCCATGACCCGCGGGAGCCGGCGCCCGCGCGGACGACCTCGAGCGAGCGAGCTCGGTCAGGTCCCACGCCTCGGACACGACCACGCTCGCTCCCACCCGGCCCGTCCGTCGCAGCTCCCCCCGGACGGCGACGAGCCACGCGCGGAAGACGGTCCGGGCGCAGCGGTCCTGGGCGTCGGGGAAAACCACGGCGTCCGCGAGTCCGGACGGGTCGTCGAGGGTCAGGAAGATCACCCGCCTCCCGGACCGGACGGGTGGCGTCTGCGTGGCCACCTTCACGCCGGCCACCGTGACCGTCGTCCCGCTGCGCAGCTTCGGGAGCTCGGACGCCGGGGTACACCCCAGGCGTCGCATCTCGTGTTCGTAGAACGCGATCACGTGGCGGGAGGCATCGAGCCCGAGCACCTCGAGCTCGGCCCGGACCTTCTCGGCCTCCGTGAGGTCGCGCGCCCGCCACAGGCCGACGCCTTCGCCTACGAGCGTCGCGATCGGACCGAACGCACCGTCCTCGAAGAGGGTCGGGTGGTCGCCCGAGGGCGCGCGCCGGGCGGCGGCGGCCGGCCGCACTCCCATCTCCCTCATCTCGTGAGCGGCTCCCTTCACGCCGGCGAGGAGCCCTCCGCCGCATACGCGGGCGATCTCGAGCAGGACGAGCCGGCGTGGACCGAATCGGTCGAGAGCCCCCGCCTCGCAGAGCGCCTCGGCGACCGGGCGCCGGATGCGCGTGCGTCGCAGCAGGTCCTCGACCGAGTCGTACGGACGCTCGTGCTGGAGCGCCTGGACCTCCTCGTCGGTGATGCCCTTCACATCTTTCAGTCCGAGGCGGATGGCGAGCTGTGCGTCCGGCGTCTCCTCCACCCGGTACTCCCCCGCCGACCTTTCCGCGTCCAGGGGGAGGATCGGGATGCCGTGCCTCCGCGCGTCGGCCAGGATCGCGCGTCGCGGATACATCCCCGGATCGTGGGTCAGGACCCCCGCGTAGAAGGCCGCCGGGTGGTACCTCTTGAGCCAGGCCGACTGGTAGGTGGGGACGGCGAACGCCGCCGCGTGCGCCTTGCAGAACCCGAACGAAGCGAACGACTCGACCTCGTGCCACAGCCTCTGCGGATCGCTGTGGCCTTGCGCGCGCGCCATGGAGCAGAACCGCTCCCGCAGCCGGGAGAGGTCGTCGCCGTCCGACCCCATCGCACGCCGGAAGGCGTCCGCCTCCCCCAGCGACATCCCGCTGAACACCGAGAGGATCCGCATCACCTGCTCGTGGAAGACGACGACGCCGTGCGTCTCGGCGAGGATCGGACGCATCTCGGGATGCACGTAGACGGGAGGTTCGAGCCCCATCCGCCTGCGCAGGTACGGGGTGACCATGTCGGCCTTGACGGGTCCGGGCCGGAAGAGCGAGATGTCGACGATCAGGTCGTCGAACCGGGACGGCAGGAGCTTCGTGACGAGCTCGCGCTGTCCGGGCGATTCGATCTGAAAGCAACCGAGCGTGTCGGACACCTGGACCATCTCGTACGTGTCCGGGTCGTCGCGAGGGAGGGCGTCGAGGTCGACGCGCTCCCCCGAGACGCGCGCGACCTCGCGAACCGCGTGTCCCATCGCCGACAGCATCCGCACCCCGATCACGTCGAGCTTGAGCAGACCGAGCGCGTCGACGTCGTCCTTGTCGTGCTGCGACATCGGGAACCGGGCGAACGAAGGCTGGAGCGGCGTCCGCGTGTCGAGGTCGACCGAGGCGAGCAGCACCCCGGAGGGGTGCAGGGCTAGGTGGCGTGGGAAGCCGTCCAGTCGCGACGCGACCGACAGGAGCCTCTCCACCTCCGCTCCGTTGAGGCGCGCGTCGCGCAGCTCGGGCAGCGTCTCCCGGACCTTCGGGATGGAGCGGGCGGAGGTGTACGGGAACGCCTTGGCGATCTCGTCCAGATCGGCCGGCGGGAGCCCGAGCGCCTTGCCGACGTCGCGTATCGCGTGGCGAGCCTGGAACGTCTCGAACATGCACGCCATCCCCATCCGTCCGGCGCCGTACGAACGCAGCAGGTAGGTGAGCACCTCCTCGCGCCGGTGCGACTCGACGTCGAGATCGATGTCCGGGAGCTCGTCGCGGTACATCGACAGGAACCTCTCGAAGAGGAGTCCGTGGCGCAGGGGGTCGACCTCGGAGATGCCGAGCGCGTAGCAGACGAGGGAGCCGACCCCCGATCCCCGGCAGGACACCCTTATCCCGCGCGCCTTCACCTCCGCGACGATGTCGGCGACGACGAGGAAGTACGACTCGAACCCGCGCCGGGCGATCACGTCGAGCTCGTCGGCCAGGCGTGCCCGCGCCTGCGCCGTGTCGAGCCCGCGGCTTCCGAGGCCCCGGCGCGCGTCGATCCGCAGGCGTTCCACGGCCGACTCCCCCGGCTCCAGCCCCACGTAGTGAGGCAGGCAGGAGCTCCCCAGCCCGATATCGGCCACCGCCTCGGCAGCGAGCCGTTCCGTCGCCCGCACGACCTCCGGCGCGTCCCGGAACAGCGCGCGCATCTCGAGCGGGCGCTTCAGGTACCGCTCGGCGTTCAGGGGACCGTCCGCCTCGAGGGGAGCCAGACGCCGGATGGCCCGCATCACGTCGTGGAGGTCTGCGTCGTCGGGGGTCAGGTAGTGGACGTCGTTCGTAGCCACGGCCTCCACCCCCAGCCGCCGCGCCAACGCGAGCGCCTTCCCTATCGCGGCGTCCTCACCGGGGGCGGCTAGGTGACGCTGGACCTCGACGCGGTACCGGTCCGTCCCGAACAGGTCGAGGTACCGCCGGACGACCGCCTCCGCGCGGTCCGGGCGTCCGGACGCGCACCACCGTCCGACCTCCCCCTTCGGACCCCCGGACAGGCAGACCAGGAAGTCGGCGTACCGTTCGAGCGTCTCCCACCGTACGCGGGGCCACCCCGGGTCGCGCTCCTCGAACTCGACCCGGTCGACGGCGCGTTCGTCCGCCCGCATATGCGTCTCGGTGAGTAGACCGCACAGCGCCCCGTAACCACGCCGGCCGGGGGCGAGGAGCACGACCCGCCCCCCGGCGCCGGGGTGGTCGCCGTCCGCGACATGCACCTCGGCTCCCACGATGGGAGCCACCCCCACCCGTTCGCACGCCTGCACGAAACGCACCACGCCGGACAACGT
>DATLFR010000182.1 GCA_035540895.1 Actinomycetota bacterium
CCCCCAGCCCCCGCCTCGCGAACGAGGTGACCGCCTCGGGGGTCGCGTCGGTGAGGCGGGGGACGAGCCGGACCCCCGCCCTCTCGGCCATCTCCATCACGTAGCGGGCGACCATGAACTCGGGAGCCAGCATGAGGACCGGCTCGGTCGCGAGCTGGGAGATGGAGACCGAGGCGGCTTCCGCGAACGGGTGGTCCGGGTGCACGACCAGGACGGGCCGCCACCGGGATAGCTTCCGCGACCGCATGTCCGGCTCGATGACAGATCCGGGGAGCGTGGCGAGCTCCACCTCCCGGTCGCGCAGCGCGCGCACGGCCGCGTCCACCCCGAGGGACCGCACCTCGACCCAGACGTCAGGCTCCCTCTCGCGGAAGGCGGCGATGCCGCGCGCCAGGATCCCGATCCCTCCGGCCAGGCTCCCGATCCGGATGCGGCCCGCTGCGCCGCGGGCGATCGCGGACGCCTCCTGCAGGGCCCGGTCCCGCTCCGAGACCAGGCGCGCCCCGGCCGCCGCCACGGCCGTACCCAGCGCGGTGGGGGCGGCCTGCCGGGGGAGCCGGTCGAACAGCCGTCCACCGAGCTCCCGCTCGATGCGGGCGATGCGCCTCGACAGGACGGGCTGGGAGACCGAGAGCTCGTCCGCGGCGGCCGAGAAGGTCCCGGCCCGGATCACCGCCCGGACGGCCTCGAAGTCGTCGATGTCCATCCATGCATCCTATGCATGGCTATGCACCAGAACCAGTATTGGACGTTATGGCGGTCCGGGCGGGACAATCTGCTCCCACAGAGTCCGATCGCGGAGGAGACCATGTCCTACATCACGGCCGGTGACGTGAAGCTGCGGGCGCGGCGGTCCTGTCTGTCCGTCCCGGCTTCCAGCCCGAAGATGCTCGCCAAGGCGCCGACCCTGGCCGCCGACGAGATTTTCATGGACCTCGAGGACTCCGTCGCCCCGGCCGAGAAGGAGTCCGCCCGTCAGAACGTCATCGCCGCCCTGAACGAGAACGACTGGGGGACGAAGACGGTCGTCCTGCGCATCAACGGCGTGTACACCAGCTGGTGCTACCGAGACATCATCGAGGTGGTCGAGGTGGCTGGGGAGCGGCTCGACTGCATCATGATCCCGAAGGTGCAGTACGCCTCGGACGTCGTCTTCGTGGCCAACCTCCTGCGCATGATCGAGGAGACGAAGGGCTTCTCGAAGCGGATAGGGCTGGAGGCCCAGATCGAGAACGCCCTCGGGCTGACCAACATCGACGAGATCGCGGCCGCCTCGGACCGGCTCGAGACGCTGATCTTCGGCCCCGGCGACATGGCCGCGGCGATGGGGATGCCCCACTCGACGGTGGGCGAGATCGTGCAGGACTACCCGGGAGACCACTGGCACTGGATCCTCATGCGGATCCTCGTCGCCGCGCGCAACAACAACCTGCAGGCCATCGACGGTCCCTACGCGAAGATCCGTGACCTCGACGGGTTCCGGGAGGTGTCCAAGCGCTCCCGGGCGCTCGGATACGACGGGAAGTGGGCGCTCCACCCCGACCAGGTCACGGTGCTCAACGAGGTGTTCGCCCCCTCCCAGGAGGAGTACGACCGGGCCGAGGACATCATCGAGGCCTACGCGAAGGCGACGGACGAGGAGAAGCGCGGGGCGGTCATGTTCGGGGACGAGATGATCGACGAGGCGTCCCGTAAGATGGCCGCCGTCCACGCCGCGCGCGGCCGCGCGGCCCGTCTCGAACGCTCACGCGCCTAGGGGGAGCCGATAGAGCCGCAACCCGCCGAACAGATCTCCGCCGCCGAGGTGGCGGCGGCCGGCCGCGGGGAGGACCTCGAGAGCCTCACCCGGCCCCTCCTCGACCTGCTCCAGAGGATGACCGGGCTCGACTCCGCCTACCTGACCCGGGTGGACGCCGACGAGGACGTGCAGGAGATCCTGTACTCGAACAACCTCCACCCGGACGACTTCGAGATCCCGGAGGGGTTGAGGGTCGACTGGTCGGACACCCTGTGCCGCCGCGCGCTGGAGTCCGGTCGGACCGTGACCACCGACGTCCCCGACGTGTGGGGGGACAGCCAGGCCGCCCGAGACCTGGGCATCCAGACCTACGTGAGCGTCCCGGTGATCACGTCCGACCAGCAGCTGTTCGGCACCCTCTGCGGGGCCAGTGGACGCAGCCTGGCGGTCGAGCGGCAGGCCCAGGAGGTCATGGCCCTCTTCAGCCGGCTCATCGCCGATCAGGTGGCGCGGGAGCGCGCGCTCGCCCAGGAGCGGGACCGGGCCCAGCGAGCGGAGACGCGCATCCAGGAGCGGGCGCGCTTCCTGGCCGTGGCCGAGCACAAGCTGAAGACCCCGCTCTCGGTCGTGAGCGGCTGGGCCAGCATCCTGCGCCGCCGGTGGGACGCTCTCGAGCCGGAGAAGAGGCTGACGGCTCTCGAGCACGTGGACACCGCCGCCAGTCAACTCGCCCGCCAGCTCGATGAGATGCTCCAGGAGGCGCGCGCCGAGGTGCTCGCGGCCGAGCTCGAGCCCGAGGAGCTCGACCTCGGTGAGGTCATAGGGTCCATAGCCGCCCCCTTCGGCGGGATGTCCGAGAGGCACACCGTCTCGGTCGGAACGGAGCCGGGCGTCGTGGTGCGCGCGGACGAGCGCGCCCTGGCCGACGTGATGGGGCACCTCGTCGAGAACGCGGTGAAGTACAGCCCCGACGGCGGGACGATCGCCGTGACGGTCCGGCGCGAGCCCCGCTGGGGCGTCGTCGAGGTGCGCGACGAGGGCGTGGGCGTCCCGGAGGGCGCGGACGTCTTCCAGCCGTTCACGCGCGCCGACGACCGGACGCCGGGGGTCGGTCTCGGGCTCCACATCGTCCGCAACCTGGTGGAGGCGATGGGAGGGACCGTCACCGCGCGCCGCAACCAGGACATCGGGTCCACGTTCACGGTCTCCCTGCCCATCGCGGGCACGGACTGACAGGAGGAGCAGGATGTCCATCACCGACTGGTCGGGCTTCGAGCTCACAGACGTGCAGCAACAGATCGTCTCCACCGTGCGCGACTTCATCGAGAAGGACGTGATGCCGGTCGCGGATGAGATGGAGCACCGCGACGAGTACCCGGACCAGATCGTCGAGAAGATGAAGGAGCTCGGTCTGTTCGGGCTGAAGATCCCCGAGGAGTACGGGGGGATCGGGGAGTCGCTCACCACCTACGCGCTGGTAGTGGTCGAGCTGGCCCGAGGGTGGATGTCCCTCTCCGGGATCCTGAACACCCACTTCATGGCCGCCTGGCAGATCGAGACCTACGGTCCGGACGAGCTGCGCCAGCGCTACCTGCCCAGGATGGCGACGGGGGAGCTGCGCGCGGCGCTCTCGATGTCCGAGCCCGAGGCCGGATCCGACGTCCAGGCCATCCGGTGCCGGGCCGTCCGCGACGGCGACGTCTACCGGGTGACGGGCACGAAGATGTGGGTGACGAACGGCCTCCGGTCCGGGCTCGTCTCCCTGCTGTGCAAGACGGACCCCGACGCCGACCCGCCCTCGCGTGGCATGGCCCTGCTGATGGCGGAGAAGGAGCCCGGGGCGGAGAAGATGCCGGGCCTGGAGGTCTCTCCCAACATCGACAAGATGGGCTACAAGGGCGTCGAGACCACCGAGCTGATCTACGACGGGTACGAGGTGCCGGTCGGCAACATCCTCGGCGGCCAGGAGGGGCAGGGTTTCTACCAGGTGATGGCCGGGATCGAGATCGGCCGGGTGAACGTCAGCGCTCGAGCGATCGGGGTGATGATCCGCGCGTTCGAGGAGGCGATCCGCTATGCGCAGGAGCGCAAGACCTTCGGGAAGCCGATCGCCCAGCACCAGGCCATCCAGTTCAAGCTGGCCGACATGGCCACGAGGATCGAGGCCTCCAAGCAGCTGATGATGGCGGCCGCCCGCAAGAAGGACCGCGGCGAGCGCACCGACCTGGAAGCGGGGATGGCGAAGCTGTACTCGTCGGAGGCGTGCGTGGAGGTCGTCACGGAGGCCCTGCGGATACACGGCGGGTACGGGTACTCGAAGGAGTTCACGGTCGAGCGCCTGTACCGCGACGCGCCCTTCTTCCTGATCGGAGAGGGGACGTCGGAGATCCAGAAGAGGGTGATCGGCCGGCAGCTCCTCGAGCGGTACAAGGTCTGATGTCCTACCCGGAGCTCGACGCGCTGCGCGCCCAGGTCGTCCAGCTCGAGGGCGTCCTGGACGACATCGCGCCCGGGGCGTGGGGACGGCCCACCCGTTGCACGGAGTTCGACGTGCGGGAGCTGACCGCCCACCTGGGGGGCGCGCTCTCCCGCTACGCCTCGCTCGTGGGGGCGGGCCCGGCTCCCGCGCGGACCCACGACCGTGTCCGGTGGTGGACCCTGCGTGACCCCGACGAGCGCAGCCCGATCATCGCCAAGCTGACGAAGGAGGCGGCCGGCGACCAGCCGGGCGAGCGGATCCGTGACTTCACGCTGAAGGCCGCCCATGGCCTGACCGACGCGCTGGACCGCGATCCCGTCGACCTCGTCGGCACCGAGGAGGTCGGGATCGAGGTCCGGGAGATGGCCGCGGTCGCCGTGCTCGAGTCCGGCGTCCACACGATGGACCTCGGCCACGCCCTCGCCAGGGGTGAGAGGCTCGCCCGCGAGGCGTCGGAGCTGATCGTCTCCGTGCTGGACACGATCGTGGGGGAGCCGCTGCCCGTCTCCCTGGGCTGGACCCCCCGCACCCTCATCCTCACGGCGACCGGGCGGCGTGACCTGCTCCCTAACGAGAGGTGGACGCTCGGCTCCCTCGCCGATCGTTTCCCGATCATCCGATGAAAGGAAGGCCATGACGCAGGAGCTACCGTTCGGTCGGTGCCTGGAGGACTTCAACGTCGGCGACGTGTACCGGCACTGGCCCGGCAAGACGATCACCGAGTACGACGACCACCTCTTCTGCATGATCACGATGAACCACCATCCTCTGCACACGAACGCGCATTACGCGGAGAACGTCAGCCAGTTCAAGCGCAACGTGGTGGTCGGCAACCTGGTCTACTCCCTGGCGCTGGGGATGAGCGTGCGCGACGTGTCGGGCAACGCGATCGCCAACCTCGAGATCGAGAACCTCAGGCACCCGGCCCCCGTGTTCCACGGCGACACCATCTACGCGGAGACCGAGGTGCTCGAGGTGAACCCCTCCCAGAGCAAGCCGGACCGCGGGATCGTCAAGGTCCGGACGATCGCCTACAACCAGGACGGGAAGATCGTCTGCGAGTTCGTCCGCAAGGTGATGATCCCGACCCGGGAGGCGTTCTCCGACCAGCCGGCGCGTCCGCAGGTGCAGCGCGGCTGAGCATGGTCGTCCGGGATGCCGTCCCGGCGGACGCCGACGCCATGGGGGAGCTGCACGTCCTCGCCTGGCAGCACGGCTACCGGGGCCAGCTCCCGGACCCGTTCCTGGACGCCCTGTCGGTCTCCGAGCGGCGGCTCCAGTGGAGGCAGAGGCTGAGCGAGGACCGTCCGGCCGAACGCGTCCTGGTCGTCGAGGAGGAGGGGACCGTCTCCGCCCTCTCCGTCGTCGGTCCGTCCCGCGACCCCGACGCCGAGCCCGGCACGGGGGAGCTCATGGTCATCAACGTGCACCCCGCCAGATGGGGGCAGGGAGCCGGCCGGACGCTGCTGCGGGCCTGCGTGGCCGAGCTCCGCGCCCGCGGTTTCGCCAGGGCCACCCTCTGGGTGCTCGTCACGAACTCCCGGGCGCGGCGGTTCTACGAGGCTGACGGGTGGGTGCCCGACGGCGCCGAGAAGGTGGAGCGGCGGAAGGGAGCCCGGCTGCAAGAGGTCCGGTACGTGCTGGACCTAGGCGGGGACGTCGACGAGCCGTAGCCGCATCCCCGCCAGGACGGCGTCCACCCGGTTGTTCACCCCGAGCTTGCGGTAGCAGTGGGTGATGTGGGTGTTCACGGTCCGCTCGGTGATAGAGAGGCGGATCGCGATGCTGCGGGCGCTGAAGCCCTGCGCGAGCAGCGCGAGCGTCTCCCGTTCCCGCGGCGTCAGGCGGGGGCCGTTGGCGGTCTCCCGTCCTCCCCCGACGAACCCGCGCATCACACCGCCGGCGATGTCCGGGCTCATGTAGGTCCCGCCGTCCCGGACGACCCGGAGCGCCTCGGCGATCTCCCTCGAACCCGCAGACTTGGACACGTACCCCGACGCACCCGCCCGGACCGCCGAGCGGACGGTCTCGGGATCCTCGTCGACCGTCAGCACGAGAACGCGGGTCGCGGGGTGGCGGGACCGGATCAGGGCCAGCGCCTCGAGCCCGCCCATCTCCGGCATCTGGAGGTCGAGCAAGACGAGGTCGGGCTCGGTCTCCTCGCAGAGCCGGACCGCGTCGCGCCCAGTCTCGCCCTCACCCACGATCTGCGCCGCCTCTCCCACCATCAGGCGGAGCCCGGTCCGCGCCACGGCGTGGTCGTCGACGATGACGATCCGCATCGGATCCATACCGCCTCCTCGTCCTGCGGAGACGCTAGGGCGCATGCGGCGGTGCCGCATGACCCGGACGGGTGGTGTCCCGCACGCCGTATGACCCACTCCTGCAGCGCCCGCTGGTGACACCTAGCTCGGCGGGACAGGTGCGAGCGCCTCCGGGGGCCCTCAGCCGCCCTGTCCGGGGTCACCTACGCCGGCGGGGGCCGCGCAGAGGCCACCAAGCGCTGGTCCTGCGCGCGTTGTTGCTCCTGTTCTGCATGTGTTGTCTGTGGCTCGTGTTATGTTCTGCGCGTGAGCGGCCGGCGCTAGACTCGGCCCCCGGGGGCGCATCCCGCGCGTCCGGGTGCCACGCGTCGAGCCGCAAGGAGGACCGATGAGCGCGCGATTCGGCCGGGTCGTTACTGCGATGGTCACCCCGTTCCGCGACGACGACCTCGCTCTGGACGTCGACGAGGCGCAGCGGCTCGCCCGCCACCTCGTGGACTCGGGCTGCGA
>DATLFR010000183.1 GCA_035540895.1 Actinomycetota bacterium
CCGCAGCCCATCCGGCCGCGGCGAGACGGGTCCGGTCGCGCGGTGGGAGCCGGCGTGCTGGCCCTCGGACTGGCCGGCGCCGCGGTGGGGCTGAGGCTGCGCTCCCGCGGGAGCGGATGAACCGGATCCGGCCGCGGGTTGTGCGGGTAGGCTCTTAGGCGTCACGAAGGAGGACGAGGTGTCAGAGACCGCGACCGCAACGCTCGACGCGACGGGACTGTCGTGTCCGCTGCCCGTCGTCAAGGCGCGGCTCGAGATCGAGAAGCTGCAGGTCGGGGACGTCCTCCGCGTGCTGGCCACCGACCCCGGGTCCCTCGCCGACTTCGACAACTGGACGAAGATGTCCGGCCACGAGCTCCTCGACTCCCACCAGGACGAGGGCACGTACACGTACCTGATCCGTAAGGGCAAGTGACGCGTACGGTCACGGCGGAGCCCGGGACGATCGTCGTCTACGGCGATGTCATCTGTCCGTGGTCTCACCTCGCCACCTTCCGGTTGTTCCGCGCGCGGGAGAGGCTCGGCCTAAGCGAGGACGTCACGTTCGACATGCGCGCCTTCCCCATGGAGCTGATCAACGGAAAGCCGACATCGAAGCGGGGGATCGAGTCGGAGATCCCCGTCATAGGGGGCCTAGACCCCGAGGCCGGGTGGCAGCTGTGGAAACGGCCGTCGTCGGAATGGCCCGTCACGACCCTGCCCGCCCTCGAGGCGATCGAGGCCGCCAAGCTCCAGGGGGTGCGGGCGGGCGAGCAGCTCGGTCGCGAGCTGCGCCGGGCCTTCTTCGCCGAGAGCCGGTGCGTCTCGCTCCGCACGGTCATCCTCGAGGTGGCCGGGTCCTGTGACCTCGTCGACGCCGATCTCCTCGCGGACGACCTCGACAGCGGGAGGGCCCGACCAGAGGTGATCTCTCACTGGCGCGACCAGGAGGAGGGGCCGGTCCAGGTCAGCCCCCACCTCTTCCTCCCGGACGGGACGGACCACCCCAACCCGGGGATCGAGAAGCACTGGGACGGAGCGATCCTCGTGATCGACTCGGACGACCCGTCCGTGTACGACGAGCTGGTCCGGCGCGCTGCGTCCTAGCCGGCGAACTTGTAGCCGACGTTGCGGACCGTCTGGATCAGGTTGTGATGCTCGCCCAGCTTCGCGCGCAGCCGACGGACGTGGACGTCGACCGTCCTCGTGCCTCCGTAGTAGTCGTACCCCCAGACCCGCGAGAGCAGGGCCTGCCGCGTGAATACCCGCCCGCGGTGGGAGGCGAGGAACTTGAGCAGCTCGTACTCCATGTAGGTGAGGTCGACCGGGTGGGCGTCCACGTGCACCTGGTAGGTGGCCAGGTTGATCGAGAGCGGCCCGAACGAGAGGATGTCGGTCTGCTCGCCCTGCTTCGCCTTCCACAGCAGGTGCCGCATCCGCGCATCCAGCTCGGCGAGCTGGTACGGGACGACCAGGAAGTCGTCGAAGACGCCCTCGCGCAGGAACAGCTCGCGGAGGTGCTCGATCCGGACCAGGGCGAGCAGCGGGACGTTTCGCATCGCGTCCTCCTTGCCCAGCACCTGGCAGAACGAGAGGGCGCCCGGGGCGTCGTCGCCGGTGAAGACGCAGACGAGGTCCGAGCGGGTCTCGGGGGCGGGGTCGGCGAACGTGAAGGTCTGGGTGGAGAGTCCAAGGAGCTCGAGGTCGCGGGCCACCCCGGCCACCTGCTCCGGATCGGCCGCGTACATCGAGCAGAGCCTCATAGCAGCGGCAGGTAGCGTTCGATCTCGTACGGGGTGACGACGGCCTTGTACGTCTCCCACTCCTCGCGCTTGTTGCGCAGGAACCATTCGAAGACGTGCTCCCCCAGCGCCTCCGCCACGAGCTCGGACCGCTCCATGAGGGCGAGCGCGTCCTCGAGCGTGTCCGGCAGGGCCTGGATGCCCAGCGCCCGACGCTCCTCGGCCGGCATCGCGTAGATGTCGTCGGTGGACTCGCCCGGGAGGTCGTAGCTCTCCTCGATCCCCTTCAGCCCGGCGGCCAGGACGACGGCGAGGAACAGGTAGGGGTTGCACGCCGGATCGGGAGCCCGGTACTCCACCCTCGTCGAGGACTCCTTGTGCGGCTTCGCCATCGGGACCCGCACGAGTGCGGACCGGTTGCGCCGCCCCCAGACCACGAAGACGGGAGCCTCGTACCCCGGGATCAGCCTCTTGTACGAGTTCACCCACTGGTTGGTGATCGCGGCCATCTCACGTGCGTGCACGAGCAGTCCGGCGATGAACGACCTCGCCACCTTCGAGAGGTGGTACTCGTCCGCCGCGTCGAAGAACGCGTTGCGGTCGCCCTCGAAGAGCGACAGGTGGGTGTGCATCCCCGACCCGAACTCCCCCTGGATGGGCTTCGGCATGAACGAGGCGTAGAGCCCGTGCTCGTTGGCCACCTCCTTCGCCACCAGTCTGAACGTCATGATGTTGTCCGCCATCGTCAGCGCGTCCGCGAACCGGACGACGATCTCGTGCTGCGACGGGGCCACCTCGTGGTGCGACGAGTGGACCGAGATCCCCAGCTGCTCCGAGTACGAGATCACCTTGCGCCTGAACTCCGACCCGATGTCCTGGGTGGTGAGGTCGAAGTAGGTGCCGTGGTCGAGCGGTCTCGGGGACGTCGGGGAGTCGAAGAGGAAGAACTCGATCTCCGGCCCGCAGTAGAACGTGAAGCCCATCTTCTGGGCGCGCTGGAGGGTCCGGCGCAGCACCCATCTGGGGTCGCCCTCGAAGGGGGTCCCGTCGGGGTTGGCGATGTCGCAGAACATGCGCGCCACCGCGTGCTGCTCGTTGCGCCAAGGCAGCACGTTGAAGGTGGTGGGGTCCGGGCGCGCGATCATGTCCGCCTCCTGCACGCGGGCCATCCCCTGGATGGCGGACCCGTCGAACCCGACCCCCTCCTCGAACGCCGCCTCCAGCTCCTCGGTGGGTATGGCGAACGACTTCGGGAAGCCGAGCACGTCCGTGAACCACAGCCGAACGAAACGGATGTCGCGTTCCTCCACCTGCCGGAGGACGTATGCCTTCTGCTTGTCGTCCAACCCCATCACCTCGTGGGTAGCGTGGCACGCCGACGTTACGGGCGGGTTAATCGTGACAGCCGGCTCCCGGGGCCGCACCGTACCCTTGAGGGATGAGGACCTTCCGCCTCGCGCTCGCCCAGGTCGACGCGACCGTCGGAGACGTGGACGGCAACGCCCGGCTCTGCCTCGACGCGATCGAGCAGGCCCGGGAGGCGGGGGCGGACCTCGTGGCCCTGCCCGAAGCCGTGCTGACCGGCTACCCGGCCGAGGACCTCCTGCTGAAGCCGTCCTTCGTGCGCGCGAACATGCGCGCGGTCGAGAAGGTGGCCGCGGAAGCTCGGGGGCTGTGCGCGGTGGTCGGGTACGCCCACCTCGGGTCCGACCTGCACAACTCGGCCGCCGTCTGCGCCGACGGCGAGGTGAAGGGCGTGTACCACAAGCACTTCCTGCCCAGCTACGGCGTGTTCGACGAGGACCGGTACTTCCGGCGCGGGACGACGGCTCCCGTCTACGTCGTCGCGGGGACCAGGGTGGGGATCTGCATCTGCGAGGACCTGTGGTACCCGTCCGGACCCGCCGAGTGGCAGTCGTGGGCGGGAGCCGAGGTGATCGTGAACCTGAACGGCTCCCCGTTCCATGCCGGAAAGCTCGAGGCCCGCCGCACGATGCTCGCCACACGCGCCGCCGACCACGTGGTCGCCCTCGGGTACGTGAACCTGGTCGGCGGCCAGGACGAGCTCGTGTTCGACGGCGGCTCGATGGTGTTCGACGCCGACGGGAACCTGACCGCCGCCGCTCCCCAGTTCTCCGAGCACCTCCTGGTCGTCGATGTGGACGTGGAGCAGGTGGCGCGCGAGCGCCTCCACGACCCGCGGCTGCGGAAGGTGGCCGCTCCCCCCTCCGGGGTGTCCACACCGGAGGTCGTTGTCTCCGGGGAGCAGGCGGCGAACCGGGAGCCCGTGGTCGCGCCGGTCGCTCCCCTGCTGACGCTCGAGGAGGAGGTGTACGGAGCGCTCGTGACGGGTCTGCGCGACTACGTGCGCAAGAACCGTTTCGAGCGGGTCCATATCGGGATGTCCGGCGGGATCGACTCGTCGCTGACCGCGACCGTCGCCGCGGACGCTCTGGGAGCCGAACGCGTCACGGGGGTGGTCCTTTCGTCCCGGTACTCGTCCGCCCACTCACGCGACGACGCGTACGAGCTGGCGCGCCGCCTCGGGATAGAGGTCCTGGACATCCCCATCGAAGAGCCGCATCGGGCCGTCGAGGAGCTGCTGGCCCCCCACCTGGACGGGACACCCGGACGCGACGTGGCGCTCGAGAACGTGCAGGCCCGGATCCGCGGGCTCCTGTGGATGGCGCTCTCGAACGCGACGGGCTCGTTGATGATCACCAGCGGGAACAAGTCCGAGATGGCCACCGGCTACGCCACCCTGTACGGCGATATGGCCGGCGGGTTCGCCCTGCTGAAGGACGTTCCCAAGACCCTCGTCTACCGACTCGCCCGGTGGCGCAACGAGCGCGGCTCCCCCATCCCCGAGCACGTCCTCACCAAGCCGCCCTCGGCCGAGCTGAGGCCGGACCAGACCGATCAGGACAGCCTCCCCGACTACGACACGCTCGACGCGATCCTCGAGGCCTACGTCGAACAGGACCGCTCCGTGGCCGAGATCGTGGCGCTGGGGCACGAGGCCGATACCGTCAAGAGGGTGGTGGCGATGGTCGACCGCAACGAGTACAAGCGCCGCCAGGCTCCCCCGGGGGTGAAGGTCACCGCTCGCGCGTTCGGACGCGACCGCCGCCTCCCGATCACGAACCGGTTCGTAGAGGGCTGACGCGCGCCCTCGGCCCTCGCGCCGCCCTGTTGAGGTCGTTAACGGCCGCGTAACACCGCGTTACCGTCGCGCAACCGCCCCCGCCTATGCTGCTTCGCGACCGGTGCTGGACCCTCGCTCAAGGAGGCGATCCGTGGCAACACCCCAGGACGTGCTGAAGCTCGTCAAGGACACCGAGGCCAGGGTGGTCGATATCAGGTTCTGCGACCTCCCAGGCCTCATGCAGCACTTCTCCATCCCCGCGACGGAGCTGACCGAGGAGGTGTTCGAGGAGGGGCTGGGGTTCGACGGGTCCTCCATCCGCGGGTTCCAGGAGATCCAGGAGTCGGACATGATCCTGATCCCGGACCCGGGCTCGGCCTTCGTGGACCCGTTCCGGCAGCACCCGACGATCTCGATCAACTGCTTCGTGCGCGACCCAGTCACGGGCGAGTGGTACACCCGCGACCCCCGCAACGTGGCCCGCAAGGCGGAGGCGTTCCTGAAGGAGTCGGGGATCGCCGACACCTCGTACTGGGGGCCGGAGCCTGAGTTCTACATCCTCGACTCGGTCCGCTTCGACCAGAACCAGCACTCGGGCTACTACTTCCTCGACTCGATCGAGGGAGCCTGGAACTCCGGTCGCGAGGAGCCTGGCGGGAACCTGGGATACAAGCCGCGCTACAAGGAGGGGTACTTCCCGGTCCCCCCCACCGACCACTTCCAGGACCTGCGCAGCGAGATGATGCTGACCCTCATCGACATGGGCATCAACGTCGAGGTCCAGCACCACGAGGTCGGAACGGCGGGCCAGGCTGAGATCGACATGGGCTTCGGCACGCTGCTCGAGCAGGCCGACCGGACCATGCTGCTGAAGTACGTGATCAAGAACACCGCCGCCCGCTACGGCAAGACGGTGACCTTCATGCCCAAGCCGATCTTCCAGGACAACGGGTCCGGCATGCATGTGCACCAGTCGCTGTGGAAGGACGGCGAGACGCTGATGTTCGACGAGACGGGGTACGCCCAGCTCTCGGACATCTCCCGCTGGTACATCGGCGGGCTGCTCCAGCACGCGCCCGCCCTACTCGCGCTGGCCGCCCCCACCACGAACTCCTACCGGCGGCTGGTCCCGGGGTACGAGGCTCCCGTCAACCTGGTTTACAGCCAGCGGAACCGGTCCGCGTGCGTCCGGATCCCGCTCTACTCGAAGTCACGGAAGGCGAAGCGCATCGAGTTCCGGTGCCCCGACCCGTCCGCCAACCCTTACCTCGCCTTCGCCGCGATGCTCATGGCGGGGATCGACGGGATCATGAACAAGATCGAGCCCGCCGACCCGGTGGACAAGAACATCTACGACCTCCCGCCGGCCGAGGCCGCCGGGATCCCGACGGTGCCGAGCTCGCTCGAGGAGTCGCTGGCGGCGCTCGCCGACGACCACGACTTCCTGCTCCGGGGGGATGTGTTCACCGAGGACCTCGTCGAGACGTGGCTCGACTACAAGTGGACCCGCGAGGTGACCGAGGTGAAGCTCCGGCCGCACCCGTGGGAGTTCCAGATGTACTACGACCTCTAGACCTCCGGTAGGAGTGAGGCGGCGGGCCGGGCCCCGGCCCGCCGCTGCCTTGCCGGGCGGCCAGGAGTCAGACCGCCGCGGATGGGGTAATACGGTAGCCCTGGTCGTCGACGCACGTGGAGAGGCAGTGAGGTATCGCAGGGCTGGGCTCGCGGCGGTAGCCGTGTACGCGCTGGTCGCGAGTGGGTGCTCCGGTATGGAGACCCTGTCGACGGCGGAGGCGCTGGACAGGCTGAGCGTCGCGACGACGAAGATCTACGCCGCGGACGGCTCCCTCATCGCGAACCTGCACGGGGAGATCAACCGCGACATCGTCACGCTCGATCGCATACCCAAGCACGTCCAGGACGCGGTGATCTCCATCGAGGACCAGCGGTTCTGGGTCCACGCGGGGGTCGACGTCCGCGCCATCGGCCGCGCCGCGGTCAACAACGCCCGGGGCGAGACCTCCCAGATACAGGGGGGGTCGACGATCAGCCAGCAGCTGGTGAAGAACCTCTACTTCGCGTCCCCCGACCGGACGATCGAGCGGAAGCTGGCCGAGGCGCGCAAGACGATCGAGTTCGAGCAGACGTACCCCAAGCCCCGGATCCTGGAGATGTACCTGAACACCATCTACCTCGGGCGCGGGGCGTACGGGTTCCAGGCCGCCGCCAAGGCCTACTTCCAGCGGCCGATCGAGGAGCTGGGCCTGGGCGAGGCCGCGTTCCTCGCCGGCGCGATACACGAGCCCAGCCGCTACGACCTGACCGACGCCACCACGCCGGAAGAGAAGGAGTCCGTCCTCGAGCGCGCCCACCACCGGCGCCGGATCGTGCTGGACCGGATGGTGGAGATGGGCGCCATAACGCCCGAGGACGCCGAGGCGGCCGCCGCCGAGCCGCTGGACATCAAGCCGATCCAGCCGAACCGCTGGGAGCACCCCTACTTCGTGGACATGGTCCTGCGTCAGTTGGGCGTGCTGGGCACCCGCAGCGACGCCGCCCTCGACGGCCGCTATGACGCGCTGGGCGCCACGGTCCGGGAGAGGGCCCGCAACGTGTACCAGGGCGGCCTGCGGATCCACACGACCCTCGACCCTCGGATCCAGAAGGCGGCCGAGGAGGCCGTCCAGGAGGTCCTCCCGGCCAACCTCGAGAAGCTCTCCGCCTCCGTGGTGAGCATCGAGCCCGAGACGGGGCATGTCCGGGCGCTCGTCGGAGGCCGCGGGTATTACCCCGACGGCTGCGCCGAGGTCGTCGAGGAGATGTCCGCGCAGTGCCGGCTGGCCAAGGTGAACCTCGCCCTGGGGAGCGCGGGTGGGGGGTCCGGACGCCAGCCCGGGTCCGGGTTCAAGCCGTTCGTCCTGGCGGCCGCCCTGGAGGAGGGGATCGGGCTCGGGAGCCGCTTCGGCGCCTCGGAGTTCGTCCACAAGCTGCCCGCGGGGGAGTGGAAGGTCCGCAACTACGAGGGCTCGGGCAGCGGATCCGTCGACCTGATCGAGGGGACGGCGAAGTCGGTCAACGCGGTCTACGCCCGGCTGACGGTGGACGGGCTGGGGGACGGAGACGCCGTCGCCGGAGCGGGCAAGGTGGCCGCGCTGGCGCGTCGGCTGGGCATCGGTTTCCCCACCCCCGAACAGATGAAGGAGCGGTGCGGCGACCGGTTCAACCAGGACGGAGGCTGCACGCCGGCCGACTCCGTCCCGGCGATCTCCCTGGGAGCCAAGGAGGCGTCCCCGATGGAGATCGCGTCGGCGTACGGCGTCTTCGCCGCGGACGGGATGCGGGCCGAGCCCACGGCCATCGTGCGCATCGAGGACGCGCAGGGTCAGGTCATCTACGAGGCCGATCCCGAGCGCAAGCGGGTGCTACCGTCCGACGTCGCACGCGCCGTCACCTATGCGCTGCGTCAGGTGATCGAGAGAGGCACCGCCACCGGAGCGAGCCTCGGCTCCCGACCGGCCGCGGGGAAGACCGGCACCTCGCAGCAGTGGAGGGACGCCTGGTTCACCGGGTACGTGCCGCAGCTCGTCACCTCGGTCTGGGTGGGGAACCCGATCCTGGTCGAGAACCGCAACGGCCGGACGGAGGTCGAGTCGATGGTGCCGGCGAACGGGTACCCCCGCCGGATCACGGGCGGCAGCTACCCGGCGATGATCTGGCACCGGCTCATGTCGGCTGCCCTGGAGGACGCGCCCATCGAGCGCTTCCCGCCGCCGCCCAGCAGGTTCTTGTCCGCCACCCGCACACCCAAGCCCAGCGAGCGCAGCGAGCCCGGGACGACGTGGGACGCGAGCGAGGGCCAGACCGGTCCACCCACCCCCGTCCCTCCAGCCGCGGCCCCAGCTCCCGGCCGGACCGAGCCACGCGAGCCGCGGTCGGCCCGCTCGGACGGAGGCGGAGGGTCGGGCACCGTCCCGAGCGTCATAGGCATGTCGCCCGCGTCTGCCCGCAGCGCGCTGTCCCGCGCGGGTTACTCCGCCGCGGCCGTGAGGGAGTGTCCTCCGGGCGGGTCGGACTCCATGAACGTGTGGCGTCAGAGCCCGGGAGGCGGGTCCTCCGCCCCCCGTGGCAGCACGGTCACCATCTGGCACTCCCCCGCCGTCTGCCGGTGACGCGGCGCCTCGCGCGCCCTCCGGCGTGATGCCACAATCACTTCACCCCCTGGGCTGAGGTGAGACGATCGGAGGAGCATGCCGTCGCGGCGCGTGTCCTTGGCTGCAGCGTGCCTGCTGGTGCTGGCGGGCTCGGCGTGCGGTGCCCCTGACGGCCCGACCGCGGCGGCCGACCCGGCCACCATCGGTTTCCTGAGAGCGATCCCGACGGGGCCCGTTAACCCGGCGTTCGTCGACGAGCTCGCCCGGGCGGGTTTCCACCACGGCCAGACCCTGCGGTTCCTCGGGGACGCGCCGGACGAGGTGCACACCGACCCCGCGGACATCGAGGCGACGCTGAGCACGTGGGGGGAGCGCGGCCTCGACCTGCTGGTCGCCTACTCCACCTCGGGCGCGGATGCCGCCCGCAACGCGAACCCCGACCTCAAGATCCTCTTCCTGGTGAACGATCCGCGCGCCGCCGGGCTCGTGGAGCGGGAGGACCGACCGGAGGGGAACCTCACTGGGGTGACTTTCCGCGTCCCCGCGGACCGCACGCTTTCGCTCGCCTCCCGGGTCGTGCCCGGCCTCGACCGGGTGGGTCTGGTGCTCCCGGCGAACGACCCGGCCGCCCGTCCACATCGCGACGCCGTGCACGCCGCCGCGGCCGAGCTGGGCATCTCGGTAACCGATGCGCCCTTCGCGTCCGAGAGCGAGGTGGCGGCGGCCGTCGAGGCGGTCGTAGCCAGCGGCGCCCGGGCCCTGTTCGTGTCCAACTCACCGCAGGCGGTGCGGGCGCGAGCGCAGATCGCGGCGGCGAACGCCGACCGGCTCCCGGTGCTCGCCAACACCACCGTGGTCGACTACGCCGTCGTCGTCCTGGAGCCCGACACCACCCAGATCCACCGTCAGCTCGGGCGTCAGGCGGTCCGGCTGCTCTCGGGAGCCTCGCCGCGTTCGGTGCCGGTCGAGGACCCCGCCCGCTTCCGGGTCGTCCTGCGGCAGGACCGGGCCTCTCGCCACGGTCTCACCCTGCCGCAGGACGTCGTGCGCGAGGCGGACCTCGTAGAGCCGTGAGCCGCTCAGCGACCGACCTCCCCCGCTTCGGTCTCGTCGGGCGTCTCGGGGTGGCCGCCGTGATCGCCGGGTTCCTGGCCGCGGCGATCGGGGCGACCGCGATCGGGCTCTGGGCCTCGGAAGCCCTCGAGGGTCAGGTCGAGGAGACGAACCTGGGTGTGGCCAATCGGCTGGCCGTGGCGACCGACGACGGGATCCGCTCTGCGTCGACCGTGCTCCAGGTGGCGGCGACCCGGCGCGCCCTCTACTCGGGGGACCGGATCGACGCGGTCAGCGAGCTGCACAACCTGCTCACCAACACGCTGCATTTCGATTCGCTCGTCCTCTACGATGCCGACGGGACCCCGGCCGCCGCGGCAGCCTCGCGCTACCTCGCCCGGGCCGAGCGGTTCCCGCCGCGCCCGGATCTGGTCGCGTCGCTCACGTCGGGCGGCTGGTCGGCCAACCTGCTCGAAGGCACCCCGAGCCTCGAGCTCGCCGCGCCGCTGGAGAGTCCGCCCGGTCGCGTCGTGGGAGCGCTCGTCGCCACGTTGCCGCTCGATGCGGTGACCAGCCGAGTGGTCGAGCTCCGCCTCGGCCAGACAGGCCGGGCTCGCCTCGTCGATGACGAGGGCGTGACGCTGGTCCACGTGGACCGCGACCGCGTCGTCGCTCAGGAGCGCGTCCCGGTGGGACCGATCCTAGGCGGGCGCGAGGCAGGCAGCGGGTCGATCGGGTCCGGCGCAGACGAGACACTCGTAGCCGTGGTGCGCCTGAGCACGTTCCAGGGGGCGGTCGTCGTAGAGCAGGACCGTCAGGACGCGCTGCGACCCGTCGCTCAGACGCGCATGCAGCTCACGCTCATCCTGCTGGCGATAGTGGCCGTCACCGTGGCAACCGTGCTGTTGGCGGGACGGTCCTTCCTGCGTCCGGTCCGACCCCTCGCCGAGGCCGTTCAGCGATACGGCAGCGGGGAGCGCGTCCGGGTCGGTTCCATCGCCCGGCACGACGAGATCGGCACGCTCGCCGCCCACTTCGACCGCATGGCCGACGCCCTCGACGAGCGGGTCGAGGAGCTGGAGGAGACCAACCAGAGGCTTCGCGAGGCGCAGGAACGCCTCGACGACGCCTTCCAGGACTCCCCGATAGGCATGGCCACCGGTCCGGTCGACGGGACGCTGACCCGGGCGAACCCGGCCCTCGTGGCGATCGTGGGCCGCACCGCGTCTGCCGTGGAGGGCGAGTCGATCCTCGTCCACCTCCATCCCGAGGAGGTCGAGGGAGCCGCGCGGCAACTGTCCTCGCTGCGGTACGGCCCCCGGCGCGCGCTCAGCGCCGAGTGGCGGATGCGCCGTCCCGACGGGTCGGAGGTCTGGACGCTGCTGACGGCCACACGCATCGACGACCGGGAAGGCCGCCCGGCCGAGCTGTTCTGGCAGGTTCAGGACATCACCCCCCGCAAGCGGGCAGAGCAGGAGCTCCTGCGGCTGGACAGGGCGAAGACGGAGTTCGTCGCGAACGCCGCCCACGAGCTGCGTACCCCGCTCACCGCCCTGTCCGGGCTGGCCGAGGTGCTGGCCGACCGCTGGCAGTCCATGGACCCAGACCAGGTCGAGCAGTCGCTCGAGGCCCTCGTGAGGCAGGCGACCCGTACGCGCGTGCTGGTCCAAGAGCTCCTCGACCTGCTTCGCGTGGAGAGCGGCTCGCAGCGGTTCGATCTGCGCAGGGTCCGCGTCGCACCCGTGGTCACGCAGGCGGTGGGGTCGCTGCCTCAGCTGGGGGAGAAGGTGGTGCGGGCCGAGGTCCCGGAGGAGTTGGAGGTGCTGGCCGACGAGTCGGCCCTCGACCGGATCGTCGTGAGCCTGCTCGCGAACGCGGCCCGGTACGGG
>DATLFR010000184.1 GCA_035540895.1 Actinomycetota bacterium
CTCGTCCCCGCCGTCGTCGTCCCCGCCCCCGTCGTCGACGCCGGCCGCCACCACCATCGAGACGGGGGATCCCCCGTCGACGGAGCTGCCGGCGGGGGGATCCGTGCGCAGGACGGTCCCCGGTGCGACCTCCTCGGTCGCTCGGAAGAGGACCTCTGCCACGGTCAGTCCGACCCCTTCCAGGGTGGCGCGGGCCTCGGGGAGCGGCTGTCCCGCCACCTCGGGGATCACGACCTGTGGGCTCCCTCGTGTGACGACGAGCCGGATGGTCCCGGTGCGTGCGAGCAGCGTCCCGGCGGGCGGGTCCTGGGCGACCACCGTCCCGGGAGCCCCACCCTCGTCGACCTCGGTGGTCTGGACCCGGAAGCCGTGGTCCACGGCGGCCTGGGCCGCCTCCGGGTGGGGCCGGCCCACGAGCTCGGGGACCGAGGCCGTGGCCGTCGCCTGGCCCTTCATGGCGGCGAGCAGCAGGACAGCGAGCAGGGCGATGACGGGACCAGGACGCACGCGTCGGAGGGCGCTCGCCACAGGCGCGAGCGGTGACCGTCGGGGAGGCGCGGAAGGGAGGACCTGGGTGCTCTCCCGGATCACCGGCACGGTCGGCTCCGGGTCGGACGGGGTCGCGACCGCGGGCGCCCCGGAGCCCGGTGGCTCAGGCGGCGCCGGATCGGAGGGAGCGGCGACGGCGGGAACCGCTGAGACCGGTGGCTCCGGTGGTTCGGAGCCGGCGGAGGCCACCGGCACCGGCCCTGCAGACAGCTGCGCAGCCTCCCTGAGCTCCTGGGCGTACGCCGAGGCGGAGGCGGGCCGGTCGGACGGGTCCTTGGCCAGTCCGCGCATCACCTCCGCGGCTATGGGCGCGGGGATCGCGGACACTAGCTCCCGCAGGTCGGGGGGAGGGTCGTTCAGGTGCTGGTTCGAGAGGCTCCAGAACGAGTCACCCACGAACGGGGGGCGACCGGTGAGCAGCTCGAACGCTATGCAGGCGGCCGCGTACACGTCGGCCGCCGGGCCCGGTCTCTCGCCGCGCAGGAGCTCGGGGGGCGCGTACGAGGGGGTGGCGGTCGGGACGGTGTGACCCGTCTCCTCAGCCAGGATCCGCGCGACCCCGAAGTCCCCGACCTTCGGCCCCTGCGGGGCCATGTAGACGTTGGCCGGCTTGAGGTCGCCGTGGACGATCCCGATGCGGTGTGCCTCCTCCACGGCCTCGAGGATGGTCGCGGTCACCTCCGCCGCTTCCGCCGGCTCGAGGGGCCCGCTCGCGGATACCTGCTGCTGCAGGTCGGGCCCGGCGACGAGCTCCATCACGATGAACGGCATGGGGGAGCCGGAGGCCGATGGCTGCTCCCCGTAGTCGTAGATGTGCACGACGTTTGGGTGCGCGAGCGCGGCCAGAGCCCGCGCCTCCCTCTCGAGGCGGTTGCGGTGGGCCGGGTCCGTGGCTGAGGCTGCGGACAGCACCTTCACGGCGACCTCTCGGGACAGACGCGTGTCGCGGGCGCGCCACACCTCCGCAGTCCCGCCCCGGCCGATGGGTTCGACGAGCTCGTACCGCTCGTCGAGCACGACGCCGGCTCCAACGGGAGGACGCGGCGCAGAGACGTCCTGATCCATGTCCACGATGCTCCAGCATCCCCGGGTGACCGTGTCTCAACCCTACGCATCCGTCGCCGGGTCGTGTGCGGATCCGGCGCTGGACGGGGAGTATGGGGCATGGCTCGCGTCTGGTGGAACGGCGAGATCGTGGACGAGGCCGATGCGCGCACGTCCGCCCTCGACCGAGGACTGACCTGGGGATGGGGACTGTTCGAGACGCTCCGCTGCTACGGCGGGCGTCCCTGGGCCCTCGGGGAGCATATGGAGCGTCTGCGGGCCGGGGCCGTCGTCCTCGACCTGCCCGTCCCGACCGATGAGGAGGTCGCGCGGGCCTTCGAGGGGGTGATGGGCGCGAACGGACTGTCGGACTGCGGCGTGCGGATCACGGTGACGGCCGGGTCCGGACCCCCCGACCCCCACGAGGACCCGGCAGGCCCCCCCAACGTTCTGGTCACCGCCTGGCCGCTTCGCGACTACTCCGATCTGTACGCGCGAGGGGCGCGGCTGGTGACGCTCGTCGGACAGGGACGAGCGATGGCAGGCATCAAGTCGACCTCGTACGGACTCAGCGTGGCCGGCCGGATCGCGGCGCGGCGCGGCGGCGCCGACGACGCGCTCTTCGTGGAGCAGGACGGCCGGGTCCTGGAGACGACGGGGGCGAACCTCTTCGCGATCCGGGGGTCGGAGATCGTGACCGCCCCGACCGGGGACGTGCTGCCGGGGGTCACGCGGGGGACGGTCCTTCAGGTCGCTCGGGAGCTGGGGCTGCGGACCGTCGAGTCGGACATGCTCCTCGACGACCTCTTCGCGTCCGACGAGGTCGTGCTCACGTCGAGCCTGAGGGAGGTGTACGGGGTGTCGGAGGTGGACGGTCGGCCCGTCCGGACCGGTCCTCTGGCGGCCGAGCTGCGGGCCGCGTACCGGGCCCGCGTCCTGGAGATCCTCGGCTAGTTGATCTTCGACGGGATGAAGATCCCGTCCTGACGGGTGACCCGTCCTTCACCGGGCAGCTCCTCAAGGGAGCTGGGGTGGATGAACCCGATGCACCGGCGGGCGCCCGAGATCGCGTTCAGCAGCCGCATCAGCTGCATCGTCGTGATGTGTCCGTCGGCGAGCGCCCGCTCGAGCGATCCGTCCTTCAGGAGGGACTCGCGGATCTGGCGGGCGATAGCGATGAGGTTGACCTCTTCGAGCTCGGGCTCCTGGGTCAGCGGCTCGGACATTCTCCCTCCTGGCGGCTCTCGATCCCGAAGTCTAACGCGTCCCTGCGCGTTGCTACTCTCCCCAAACGTGCAGCGACAGGAACCTTCGACAGGGACGATCGTGCGGGTCGTCGCGGTGGTGGTGGCCGCGGCCCTGCTCCTGTACGCCGCTTACCTCGTCCGCTTCATCCTCGTACTGCTGCTCGTCGCGCTGTTCCTCGCCATCGGGTTGGACCCGCTCGTGAATGCCATGCGCCGCCTGCGGATGACCCGGGGACAGGCCGTCCTGGTGGTGTTCCTGGGCGCCGTCATGTTCATCGGTGGGTTCGTCGGCTCCGTGACGCCCCTGCTCGTACGCCAGACCCAGAGGATGGCCAGGGAGGTCCCGGGCTACATCGAGGACCTCACCGAACGCAGCCGCAGGTTCCGCGACATCGACCAGCAGTTCGGGATCAGCGAACGGGTGCAGGAGTCCCTGGCGGGTGCGCCCCAGGAGGTGGGGAGACAGGCGCTGGGGGTTGCGCAGCGGTTGGGCCGGATCGCCTTCAGCATCATCACTGTGACGATCCTCACCATCTACTTCCTCCTCGACCTCCCGCAGCTGGTCGAGGGGGCCAAGCGCATCCTCCCTATGAGCCGAAGACGGCGCTTCGAGGAGATCGCGGACGTGTTCTTCGGTCGCATCAGCGGCTACCTGATCGGACAGCTCACCGTCTCGGTCATCTCGGGGACGACGGCCTTCGTCGTCCTCACCCTCCTGCGGGTGCCGTTCTCCGTACCGCTGGCCATGTGGATAGCGATCTCCGCCCTCATCCCGATGGTCGGATCGACCCTGGGTGCCATCCCGGCGATCCTCGTGGCGTTCTTCACCTCCATCCCCCTCGGGATCGCAGTGGTCGTCTTCTACGTCGTGTACCAACAGGTCGAGAACTACCTGATCCATCCGCGCGTCATGAGGCGAGCCGTCGAGATCTCCCCCGCCGCCGTCATCCTCGCGGCCCTGATCGGCGCCTCGCTCCTCGGTTTCGTGGGGGCTCTGCTCGCCATCCCCATGGCGGCCTCGATCAAGGTGCTCACCCGCGAGGTGTGGATGCCCCGGCAGGAGGCAGCCTGACCCGGCGCTAGGATTGAGCATGCCCATCCTGGTCCCGCTCTTCATCGTCGTTCCGCTAGTAGAACTGGCCGTCATCATCCGCGTCGGCCAGGTGCTGGGCCTCGTGCCTACCCTGGCCCTGCTCCTGTCGGTGTCGATCGTCGGAGCGTGGCTCGCGAAACGGGAGGGGCTCGGCGTCTACAGGCGTTTCCGCGAGCAGGTCGGCTCGGGCCGCGTGCCGGCAGCCGAGATCGTCGACGGCGTGCTGGTCATCGTCGCCGCCGCCCTCCTGCTGACGCCCGGGTTCGTGACGGACGGCGTGGCGCTGCTCCTGCTGGTGCCGCCGGTGCGGGCGGCGGTCCGCGGGTGGCTGCGTCGTCTGGCCGGGCGCCGGGCTCGCCTCTCCCTCGGGCTGTGGGGGAGCGCCGCGGACCGGCTGTGGAAGCATTCAAAGCGCCGGGATCGGCCGGGCCGAGCGAGCAGCCGTGAGGTGCCGATGTCGCCCGAACCGCAGTTGGGGGACGAGAACGGCCGGGAGCCGTAGCTCCCGGCCGTCGTGGGCCGCCAGGGACTCGAACCCCGAACCCTCCGGTTAAGAGCCGGATGCTCTAGCCAGTTGAGCTAGCGGCCCCAGACCCAGAGTGTACCCAACCGGTCGGTCCCTCCCGGAGAGCGTCGATCCATCCCAGGACCTTGTGCAGCAGGTCACCGCTTCGCGTGACGCGCACGAGCGCGGTTCCCATGTAGATCACCTTCTTCCGGTGTCCTGTGCCCTCAGACTTGATGAATGGTCTCGTGAAGCTTGCGCGCGGGACCGACAGGACGGACCCCCAATGGGTCATGCAGGCGTCGACATCTTGGCCGGAGTGCAGATGCAGTTGAACGCGGTATCGGTCATCGGTGAGGTGGAGGTATCGCCGGGACCAAGTCATGAACAGTCGGGCGAGGTGTGGGTCGGAATTCGAGAACGCGACGGCGTGCCCGGCCTTCGTCCCCTCCCCCCAGTAGGCCACCACCCCGGCGACCCATAGAGGGTCGCTGGTCCAACCGGCCGCCTCTTGCGTCGCCTCGCGACGCAGCCGTTGCACCCGCGTTCGGTTCTGCTCACGGCGTCGCTGGCCCAGTTGGGCGTCGATCTCCCGCGGGCGCCTCAACCCGGCGAGGCGCGCCCTCGCCTCCGCTCCCAGCTCCAGGTCACGGCACCACCCAGAGAGGGTGCCCTTCGTCACGGGCACCAGCCGGGAGATCTCGGAGTACGAGAGCCCCATCCGACGCAGCTCCCGGCCGATCTCGCGCCTCTCCCACCGCTTCAGCTCACCCCACCGGGCGACGCTGTCGCACACATGATCCGTGAAGAACATGTGTTCGACGGTACCGGCCGCGGGTGACATCTCCCGTGTCCGTGTGACAGGATCTGCTCATGCCCAAGGTCCCGCGTTCACCGGCGTCCGCCGTCGAGCTCCTCTCCCTGGAGGAGGGGCAGACGGTCATCGCCGCAGCTCCCTCCACCGGGTTCGTCGAGGCCCTCTCCGAAGCGGTCGGGGCCGAGGGCACGGTCACCGTCACGATCCCGCCTCCGGAGCTCGACCTCCCCGAGAACGCCAGGGTCGAGGAGACCCTCCCGGAGGAGGCGTCGGCCGACCTGGTGATCGTCTGGCTCGCGGTCGTCCCAGCGAACACGATCCGGGACCATGCGGCCCGGGTCGCGGACGGGGGCGCGTTGTGGGCCGTCCTGCCTCGGGTCGCGCGCGGCGAACTCGCGCCCGTCGGCGAGGCAGAGGTGAAGCGGACGTTGCTGGTGTCCGGCTGGCGTGACACCAGGACCGTTCCGCTCTCGTCCGACTCGTACGCCATCCGGTTCTCCCGACGGCGATGACGGCCGCGCCCACGGCGGGGGTCATCCTCGCGGGCGGGACCTCCTCGCGCATGGGACGTCCGAAGGCACTCGTGCCCTTCCGGGGACAGCCGATGGTCCTGCACGTTGCGCAGGCGTTGGGCGCCGTCGTGGACGACTTCCTCGTCGTGACGAACGACCCATCCCTCGCCGCGAACCTGGCCGTACCGGTGGTCCCCGACCCCCCGGGGGCGGCCGGTCCTCTCGCGGGGATCGCGGCGGGTCTGGACGCCCTCGACGGCCGGGGCGCCATCGTGCTGGCGTGCGACATGCCCCTGGTCGAGCCTCATGCGCTCACGGCCATCCTGGATCTGAGCGAGGATCACGAGGCCGTCGTCCCGCGCACCGACGACGGTCGCCTCGAGCCGCTGCATGCGTTCTACGGACCGGCCTGCCGGGAGGCGGCGTGGGAACTCGTCCGCCGCGGCGAGCGTCGCGCTCACGCCTTGGCGGACGCGGTTCGGACGTTGTTCGTCCCGACCTCGGACATCGACCCGTCCGGGGCGAGCTTCACGAGCGTCGATACCGAGGAGGCGCTCGCCCGTCTGGGCTAGCGCCGGGTCCGGGCGCGGACCAACCCCTCCAGGACGCGCAGGTCCCGATCGAAGACCCGCCTCATCAGGGGCGACACGACGACCAGGCCGAGCCATCCCAGTGGGCCGAGCGGGGGGATGAGATGTTCGACCCAGCGGACATGCGTGCCCCCCGGGGCCTCCGTCAGATGCAGCTCCGCGTCACCCGACACCCACCCCTTGTGTTCGATGGCGAGTCGACGGCCCGGCTCCCACCCGGTGACGCGCACCCGGTCGCGGGTGGTGATCCCGGCGATGCGAACGGTCGCCTCGGCCTCGACGCCGACCCCCTCACGGACGGTCGAAACCACCCGGAAGTCGGAGGCCTCGAGCATCCAGTCGCCCTGGTTCTCCCAGTCGGTGATCAACTCCCAGACGATCGCCGGGGGTCCGGGCACGGATCGTTGCATCTCCAGGACGACGGGCCTCATCTCAGGAAGCTCAACCGGACGCGTCTGTCCGGGTTGTCGACGTTGAGGTCGACCAGCACGACGTGCTGCCACGTTCCGAGCGCCGGGCGCCCGTCGAGCACCGGCAGGACCAGTGAGGGTGATACGAGCGCGGGGAGGACGTGGTCCGCCCCGTGCCCGGGGGAGCCGTGGCGGTGCCTCCAGCGGTCGTCCCGCGGGAGGATCCGGTCCAGCGTCTCCTCCAGGTCGCTCTCCGACCCGGCCCCGAGTTCCAGGACGGCCACGCCGGCGGTGGCGTGCGGGACGAACACGTTGCACAGTCCGTCTCCCTTCCCGGCGCAGAACCGGCGGATCTCGTCGGTCAGGTCGGTGAGGCCGCGGCCGGGGACGGAGACCGCGAGCTCGGTCGTGTCCATACGACAAGGATGCCGCGGCAGGCGGGTGCCCCGCACGAGGGCGAGTGGGGTGGCCGAGGGGACTTGAACCCCCGACCTCCTGGACCACAACCAGGCGCTCTAACCAAGCTGAGCTACGGCCACCACGTCGCGGAAGCAGTGTACTGCCGTGCGCGGCCCCGGGATGCGCCGGCGCCCCCGGCAGGACTCGAACCTGCAACCATCGGCTTAGAAGGCCGGTGCTCTATCCGGTTGAGCTACGGGGGCCCGCGACGAGTATCGCGCTTCAGCGCGATCCGGCGAAGCGCCGCAGGACCGCGGCACCAGCCAGGAGCCACAACCCCATCGATGAGCCGCCGCCGGTCACGGGGGTGGGATCGGCTGG
>DATLFR010000185.1 GCA_035540895.1 Actinomycetota bacterium
GCCGGAGGCGCAGCTGGACCGGTTCCTGCTGAAGGTCCTGGTCCGGTTCCCGACATCGGAGGAGCTCGTCTCGGTGGTCGACCGCACGACGGGAGCCACCGCGGCCTCGGTGAAACCCGTCGCGGACGCGCAGACCCTCGACGCGATGATCGACCTGACCCGGCGAGCCCCCATCGCGAGCCATCTCGTCGAGCACGCCGTCCACCTCGTCATGGCCACCCACCCCGGCGGGGAGACCGCCCCCGAGCCGGTGCGGCGCTTCGTCCGCTTCGGCGCGTCGCCGCGGGGGGCTCAGGCTCTCGTGCTCGCGGCTAAGGCGGCCGCGCTGCTGGACGGGCGTCCTAACGTCTCCGCCTCCGATATCCGCGCCGTCGCCCCCGCCGTCCTGCGCCACCGGCTCGTCCTGGGCTACGAGGCTCCCGTGGAGGGGGTCCAGCCCGACGACGTGGTATCCGCCGTCCTGGACGCGGTTCCCGAGCCCGCCGTGGGGATCCGGGGCGCTCCCTAGCGGACATGCTCTCACCGGAGCTGCTGTCCCGGCTGGAGGCGCTGCAGATCTCGACCCGGCGCCGGCTCGCGGGGCTGTTCGCGGGAGACCACCGCTCCCCCCGCTACGGGACCTCGATCGATTTCAGCGACTACCGTCCGTACTTCCCGGGGGACGATTTCAGGCGCATCGACTACGCGCTGTACGCGCGGCTCGACGTCCTGCTCGTGAAGCTGTTCGAGGCCGAGGAGGAGCTGCACGTGCGTCTGTTCGTGGACACCTCTTCGTCGATGGGGGCCCACGGCAAGCTTGAGGCGGCGACGCGTCTCGGGGCGGCGCTCGGGTTCGTGGCGCTCGTGAACCGCGACCCGGTGACCGTCCACACCTTCCCCCTCGACCGCCCGGCTCCCCGCTTCGTCGGACGGGCGGCGGTCCCCCATCTGTTCGACCACCTGTCCTCTCTGCGGGCGTCGGGGACGACCCCGTTCGCGGCGGCCGCCCTCCGGCTGCTCGCCCGGCCGGGGCCGTCCGGGCTCACCGTCGTCTTCAGCGACCTCCTCACCCCCGAGTGGGAGGAGGGACTGCGGCGTCTGCCCGCGCGCGGAGGGGACCTGGTCGTCGTCCACGTGCTCTCGCAGGAGGAGACCGACCCGCAGCTCGTGGGCGACCTGGACCTGCGCGACCGGGAGGACTCGAGCCGGGTCGAGGTGAGCCTGTCGCCCGACGTCCTGCGTCGGTACCGCGAGTCGGTCCGCGCCTGGACGGATGAGGTGGGGAACATCTGCCGGCGGGCGGGCGCCGCCTACCTCCGACTGGACCCCGCCGACGACATCGAGGCGCTCCTGCTCGGGTCGTGGCGGCGGACGGGGGTCCTGCGGTGAGGTTCGCGAACCCGGCTGCGCTGGCGCTCGGGCTGCTGGCCATCCCGATCGTGGCCCTGCACATGCTGCGTCCGAGGCGTCCGTCGGTGGACGTCTCCTCCACGTACCTGTGGCGGGAGGTGTCCCGACCCGTGTCGAGCGCGGTGCCGTGGCAGCCGCTGCGGTGGTCGGCCCTCCTCGTCCTGCAGCTGCTCGCCGTCGCCCTGCTCACGGTGGCGGCCGCCCGCCCGGTGCGTCCGACGCCGGTCCCGCTCGCTCAGCACACCGTCTTCGTCGTCGACACCTCGGCGAGCATGGGGGCGACGGACACGCCTCCCGACCGGGTGGCTCGGGCGGCGGAGATCGCCCGGCAGCTCCGCAGGCAGGTGCCGGACGGGGGTCTGGCCAGCCTCGTCGTGGCGTCCGACCACCCACGGGTCGCGCTCGCCCAGTCCGCCGACCCCCGGGAGTTCGACCGGGCCGTCGACGCCCTGCGCCCCGGGCTGGGCCGGGCCGACTTCGCGACGGCCTTCCTGCTCGCCGAGAGCCTCGAGACGCCGGGGGTGCCCATCGGGTTCGTCTTCCTGTCCGACGGGATCTTGAACTCTGCCGAGCAGCGCCTGATCCCGCCGGGCACCCGGTACGAACCGGTCGGCGCGTCTGGGGAGAACCAGGCGGTCATCGGCCTGGCCGTCGAGCAGACCGGGAGCGCGCTGCGGGCCCGCGTAGCGGTCCGGAACGGGGGAGACACCGAGTCCGTGCGCCAGCTGCGCGTCGACGTCGACGGGAGGACCCGGGCCCGCGTCGAGCTGACGATCCCGCCCCGCGACACGGTCGAGCGCGCGTTCGACCTCCCCGCCGGCGACCTCGTATCGGCCGGACTGGACGGGGTGGACCTGCTCGCCGTCGACGACCGCGCCTACGCGGTGGCGTCGGGCCGGCCCTCCATCCGGGTCCTGTTGGCCGGGGAGAACGGGCCGTTCTGGCGGACCGCGCTCGAGGCGATCCCCGGAGTGGCGGTCGAACGTGCAGAGGGCACCGCCCCCGCCCCCGGTTTCGACCTCGCCGTGTACGACGGTGTGGCCGTCCCGCCCGACCCCGGCGCTCCCTTCGTGGCCGTCGCACCGCCGGGCGGGCTCCCACAGGTCGATGTGACCGGGACGGTGGAGGGGCCGGTCCCGACGCTCGTGCGGTCCGACCACCCGCTCCTGGAAGGGCTCGACCTCTCCGACGTCGCCATCGCCGAGGCGCAGCGGCTGACCGTCGCGGCGGACGAGGTCCTCGTGGGAGCCGAGCAGACGCCGCTCCTCGTGCGCGGCACCCGAGGCGGTCGCCCCTTCGCGTACCTCGGGTTCCGGGCGGACCGCAGCAACCTCCCGGTCCAGGTGGTCTTCCCGATCCTGGTGGACCGCCTCGTCACCGACCTGACCCGGACCGGCGCCACGACCGAGATCGCCGCCGGGAGCCCCCTGCCGCTGGACACGACGGTCGAGGCGACCGTGCGGGGACCCGCCGGCATCGAGAGGGTCGTGGCGGCCGGGTCGACGCCGCCGGTGGCGGAGAGGCCGGGGTTCTGGCGCATCGAGCAGCAGGGGCGCCCGGACCTCGTCTTCGCGGTGAACCCGGTCTCCGAGGAGGCGACCATCGCCCCGGCCCGGGAGCTCGCGATCCGTCCGGCCGTCCGCAGGGAGGGCGACCGGGTTCCGCAGGGTGAGCGGTCCGTCCTGCCCTGGGTGGTCGCGCTCCTCGGGGCTGTCCTCGCCGCCGAGCTCCTCCTGAGCAGGAGGACGTCCGGGGTGCCGGGGTGGCAGTGGCGGGCCGCCCTGGGCGTGCGCACGGCGATCGCCCTCCTGCTCCTGCTGGCGATCGTCTCCCCCACGCTGCCGAGGCCCGGGCGCGGCGTGGCGACCGTCTTCGTCGTGGACGCGTCCGACTCGATGGGCGCCGGGGGTCGGGCGGCCGCCACGGAGTGGGTGAGGGAGGCGCTGCGGGAGCAACCCGACGGGGCCCGGGCGGGGGTGATCCTGTTCGGTGGGGATGCGCGCCTGGAGCTCGCCATGCAGACGGGAGCCGAGCTGCTCCAGCCGGCCGCCCAGGTGGACGTGCAGAGGACCAACCTCGCGCGCGCCCTGCGGCTGGCGGGAGCCGTGCTCCCCCAGGACGCCCGCCGGCGGGTCGTGATCGTCTCCGACGGCGAGCAGAACGAGGGCGACGCGGTGGCCGAGGCGCGCCGGCTCGAGCGCAGCGGGGTGCGCGTGGACGTGGTCTCGGTACCTCGGGCCACGGGCGCCGACACGGCGATCTCGGATCTGGACCACCCCTCCCGGGCCGCGGTCGGAGAGCGGTACGAGCTGAGGGCGGCCGTCACGTCGTCGGTCGCGCAGCGCGCGCGCCTGGTCCTGCGCCGGGAGGGCGAGGTCGTGGACGAGCGGGTCGTCGACCTCCCGGAGGGGCGGACTGTCGTCGTGTTCGAGCGGGAGGCGACCGAGGTGGGGCTCCAGCGCTACCGGCTGGACGTCGAGGCGCCCCAGGACACCGTCCGCGAGAACAACAGCGCGTTCGCGGCCGTGGAGGTCGAGGGTCCTGGCCGGGTCCTGGTGGTGGAGGGGTCACCCGGCGGAGCCGGCGCCCTGACGGCGGCGCTGCGCGCCGGAGGTCTGGAGGTCGACGTGACCACGCCCGCCGCGCTCCCGCCGATGGACACCCTCGGCACGTACCGGTCAACCGTCCTCGTGGACGTCGAGGCCGAGTCGCTGGGAGCCCAGCAGGTGGCCACGCTGGGAGCGGTCGTGCGCGACCTCGGACGAGGGCTCGTGACCGTGGGCGGCGACCACTCCTACGCGCTGGGCGGGTACCGCGGTCACGAGCTCGAGAAGCTGCTGCCGGTCGATAGCGAGATCCGAGACCCGAAGCGCAGGGCGAAGGTGGCCCAGGTGCTCGCGATCGACAACAGCGAGTCGATGGGGGCCTGCCACTGCTCCCCGGACGGGCAACCCGGGTTCGGGGGGCCGCGCGGAGGAGGCGGCGGCGTGAACAAGACGGACATCTCCCAGGCCGCCGCGGCCCGGGCCATCGGCGCGTTGACCGCCGATGACGAGATCGGCGTCCTGGCGTTCAACGACACGCACCGCTGGCTGATCCCGCTCCAGGAGCTGCCGCCCGAGGAGGTCGTCTCGAAGGGGCTCGCCGAGCTGAAACCGCCCCGGGGCGGCACCACGATCACCCCGTCGCTGCGGGCCGCCGCCGACGGCTTGCGCAAGAGCAAGGCTCGCCTGAAGCACATCATCCTCTTCACGGACGGGTTCACGAACGAGACCGGCCTCGACCAGGAGGCGGCGAAGCTAGCCGAGGAGGGCATCACCGTCTCCGTGCTCGCCACCGGGGAGGGTCCGGTCGAGGACCTGAAGAAGGTGGCCGAGGCTGGACGGGGCCGCTTCTACCCGGGCCGCAACCTGTCCGACATCCCTCGCATCATGATGCAGGAGGCCGTCCTCGCCTCCCGCAACTTCGTGAACGAGGGGCGCTGGTTCCCGGTCGTGAAGGCGTCCTCACCCGCAACGGACGTCCTGACGGAGGCCCCGCCCCTGCTCGGCTACGTGGCCACGACCACCAAGCCCACCGCGACCGCTCAGCTCGAGATCGGCGACGAGGAGGACCCGCTCCTCGCCAGCTGGCGGGTGGGTCTGGGGCGCGCCACCTCCTGGACATCGGACGCCTCGGCCAGGTGGTCGCAGCTGTGGGCGCCCTGGGGCGGGTACACCGACTTCTGGACCGCGGTGGTGAAGGACACCTTCCCGGTGGTGGGCTCGGAGGCGGGCGCGGTCGAGACGCGCATCGACGGCGACGTCCTGCGCATCGCCGCCACCTCGGAATCTGGGTGGCCGGACGGCTCCACGGCCACCGCCCGGGTGACGACCCCGGACCTGCAGAGCCACGTCGTCAAGCTGGAGCGCACGGCGGCGGGCTCGTTCACCTCGACGCTCCCCGCCCCGGGCGCCGGCACCTACGCCACCGGCGTCCTGGTCACCGGTGCGCAGGGGCAGCCCGTCTTCGCCGGGACCTCGCTCGCTACGCGGTCCTACTCGGCCGAGTACCGTCCGTCCGGTCTCGGCCCCCAGGTCCTCGAGGCGGTCGCGTCGGCCGGGGCAGGGCGGGTCGGACCCGATCCCCGCCAGGCGTTCGACCCCGACGACCTGCCCCCCGGCCGGGGTTCGGTGCCGATCGCCGGGTGGCTGCTCCTCGCCGCGGCGCTGCTATGGCCGGTCGACGTCGCCCTGCGGAGGCTGGTCGTCGGTCAAGCCGGCCCGGCCGCTGTCGCCGCGGCTGCGTCCGCCCGCCGCAGGCTGCCCCCGATCCCGAGGTGGAGCAGGCGTACCACCCCGGCGGCTCCCGAGCGCGAGCATCCGGCCCCCGCGCGACCGGAAGAGCCCGCGACCCCGCCCGCGGTACCGGAGCGGACCCCGCCTCCGACCGTGCAGAGGCTGCTGGACCGCAAGCGAGGCGTCGACCCCCCGCGCGATCAGTAGGTGAGCAGCGTGTGGATGTCCAGGCCGGGCAGCTTCTCGCGCCCGGACAGGAAGCCCAGCTCGAGAACGAACGAGAACCCCGCTACCTCGGCTCCCGAGCCGGTCACGAGCGATACGGCGGCGGCCGCCGTCCCCCCCGTGGCCAGGACGTCGTCCACTATCAGGACACGGTCCCCGGCCCCGACCGCGTCCTGGTGCAGCTCCAGGCTCTCTGACCCGTACTCGAGCTCGTAGGTGACCGTGTTCGTCTGCCACGGGAGCTTGCCGCGCTTGCGGGCGGGGACGAACCCCGCACCGAGCCGGTAGGCGGCGGGCGCGGCGAGGATGAAGCCGCGGGCCTCTATCCCCAGGACCTTGTCGATCCGGTCTCCCGCGTGCGGATCGACGATCGAGTCGACGATGGTGGCGAAGCACCGGGCGTCGGCCCATGCCGGGGTGAGGTCCTTGAAGACCACGCCCGGCTTGGGGAAGTCAGGTACGTCTCGGACGAGCGACCGCAGCCGGTCCAGGGGGTCGCTCACCGGCGACGCTTGCGCTTGCCGTTGCGCCGCTTGGGCGGACGGGGTCCGGCCGCGGAGCGAGGACCGATCGCGGCCGGCTCCGACGCGGGCTCGCCTGAGCCGCTGGTGCGCGTCCGGCCCGTGGCGGGCTCGGCCTGGCGCACGGAGACGCGCGCCCTCAGGGTGGCCCAGCGCTGCTCCCGCTCCTTCCAGACGGCGAGGAGCGGGACCGCGAAGAAGATGGACGAGTACGTCCCCGCAGCCATCCCGAGGAACAGCGCGAGCGCGAGCTCCCGCAGGGTCGTCGCCCCGAGCAGGAAGGAGCCGACGAACAGGAGGCTGCCTACCGGGAGCAGGGACGTGATGGTCGTGTTGAGCGACCGGACCACGACCTGGTTGAGCGATTCGTTGGCGATATCGGAGTAGGTGCGGCGGGAGCTCGCCGACGCGGCCCGGGTCCGCTCCCTCACCCGGTCGAAGACGATGATCGTGTCGTACATCGAGTACCCGAGGATGGTGAGGAGCGCGATGACGGTCGCGGGCGTGACGACGAATCCGCTCAAGGAGTAGACGCCCGCGGCCACCACCAGGTCGTGCACGAGCGCGAGCAGCGCGATGACCGCCATCTTCCACTCGAAGCGCAGCGATATGTAAGCGGTCGCGACGAGCAGGAAGATGACGAGGGCCTGGATGGCCTTCGACGAGACCTGCTGACCCCAGCGCGGGCCCACGTCGTTGACGGTCACCGCGTTCGGCTGGACCCCCGTCTGCCGGGCGACGATCCGCGACACCTCCTGCTGGAGGTCGGCGCCGACGTGCTCCGTCTGGACGAGGTACCCGTCGTCGCCCACCTGCTGGACGATCACCCCGTCGATGCCGACGGCCGAGACCGCCTCACGCAGCTGCGCGGTCGGGATGTCCCGCTCGGACACGACCTCGAAGGAGGTGCCACCCCGGAACTCGAGCCCGAGGTTGAGGCCGCGGATGGCCAGCGACCCCGCGCAGATGGCAACGAGGACTCCCGAGAGGATGAACCAGGTGCGGGCGCGGCCGATGAAATCGATCCCCAACCCACCGCCCTTCAGCCGTCTCATCATGACGTCGCCGACACCGCCTCGTTCATACCGACGGCCCGCAGCCCGGCCATGCGCCGGTTGCGCGCTATCAGGGCCACCACCGGGTGCGTGTAGAAAGCAAGGAGTGCGATGTCCAACAGGACGGACATCCCGAGGGTCAGGGCGAAGCCGCGCACGGGTCCGATCGCGAACAGGTAGAGGATGATCGCCGCTGCGAAGGCCACGCTGTTGCCGGCCAGGTTGGTGCGGAACGCGCTCTGGTAGCCGCGCTCGGCCGCGCTGCGGAAGGTCTTGCCGTCCTTCAGCTCGTCCTTGATCCGCTCGAAGTAGACGATGTAGGAGTCGGCGGCGATCCCGACCGAGACGATGAGCCCGGCGATCCCGGCCAGCGTGAGCGTGAAGCCTCGCCACTGCCCCAGGGCGCCGATGAGCCCCAGGATCAGCGATGCGAACAGGGCCAGCCCGATCAACGTGATCAGCCCGAGCAGCCGGTAGAAGAGCAGCATGTAGATCGCGACGAGGCCCATGCCGATCGCGCCGGCGAGCAACCCGGCCCGCAGGGAGGCGGCCCCCAGCGTCGGGCTCACCTTCTGCACCTGCTGGGCCTCCAGCTCGATGGGCAGCGCACCCGTGCGGAGGACGAGCGCGAGGTCCCTCGCCTCCCTCTCGGTGAACTCGCCGCTGATCTGGGCGCGACCGTCGGTGATCGGCTGCTGGACCACGGGAGCCGACTCGACGCGTCGGTCGAGCACGATCGCGAGCGGACGTCCCCCGGGCGCATCTGGGGTGCCGGCGAGCTGCTGGGTGACCTGGGCGAAGTTGTCCCGTCCCTCCCGGGTCAGCTCCAGCTGGACCGTCCAGCGGTTCGTCTGCGGGTCCAGCATCGGGTCGGCCCGGTCCACCTCGTCGCCGCGGACGGCCGCGGGGGCGAGCCGGAACCAGTCGCCGTCCTCCCCGGTGAAGGTGACCGGGCGGTCGATCGGGTCCCCTCGGCTCAGCTCCCACCCCTGCTCACGGGCCTGCTCCTCCGGGAGGCGTTCCAACACGGGACGGAACCGCAGCTGGGCGGTGCGGCCGATGATCTGCAGGGCTCGGTCTGGGTCCCGGATGTCCGGGAGCTGGACGACGATGTTCTCCGCCCCGACCCGGGAGATCTCGGGCTCGGCGACCCCGAGGCTGTCCACTCGCTGGCGGATGATCGAGACCGTGCGGTCGAGCGTCTCCGGTGTGACCTCCCCGCGGGCGGCCAGGATGACCGACAGCCCCCCGCGCAGGTCGAGCCCCAGCCTCGGACGGGCCTTCAGGACGGTCAGACCGACCACGCCCAACGCGGCCAGCAGGACGACGACGACCAGGGAGATGACGTGGCGGCGTGTCCGCATCAGGCTTCCAGCTTCCGGGAGACGGACGCGCGGTCGATCTTTATCACCACGTTGTCCGCGACCTGCAGCGAGATGACGTCGTCGTCCACGCGGC
>DATLFR010000186.1 GCA_035540895.1 Actinomycetota bacterium
TGCCGCGGCCCCCCGCGAAGGCGACGGTGCGGCCGGCGGCGAGGGCCACGGCCCGGACGGCCACGGCCCGTCCCTCCACTCCGAGGCCTGCCGCGGCAGCCGCGACCCCGCGTCCGAAGCCCGCCACCCCCAAACCCGGACCCTCGTACGAGAAGGAGGACGTGAAGGCGAGGATCCGGGCCGCCTGGCCCGGCGACGACGAGAAGGCGATCCGCGTGGTCGGGTGCGAGACCGCCTGGACCTACAACCCGCGCATGACGTCCTCGAACGGACGCTACTTCGGCCTGTGGCAGTTCGACGCGGAGACCTGGCAGCGCAACGGCGGACGGGGGGACCCGCGGGACCACACGCCGGAGGAGCAGACGAGGGTGGCCTGGAACCTGTTCCAGGCTCGCGGCTGGGCTCCCTGGCCGCACTGCGGCGCCGACTAGCCCCCGACCACCTCCGCGAACGCCTCCGCCGCGTGCTCGACGGCTGCGCGATCCACGTCGTGGTGCGTCACGAACCGCACCGTCCCGGGCGCGATCAGTCCGGCCAGGACCCCCCGCTCCCTCAGCCCGGCCAGGACCCGCCCCGCGTCGGCACCCGCACGGAAGAGCACCATGTTGGTCTGCACGCGGTCGAGCGGTACCGTTCCCGCCGGAGCGGCCTCCGCCAGGCGCTCGGCCAGCAGGCGCGCGTGCTCGTGGTCGGCGTGCAGGACGTCGCGCATCCGCTCGAGCGCCACGATCCCGGCGGCGGCCACGACGCCCGCCTGCCGGAGGGCACCCCCGAAGATCCGGCGATAGGTCCAGGCGGGGTCGAGCACCTCCCGGCTCCCGCAGACGACCGAGCCCATCGGCGCGCAGAGACCCTTGTAGAGCGAGAGCGTGACCACGTCGGCGTGGCGCGCGTAGCGGTCGGGCTCGGCTCCCGTGGCCGCGCAGGCGTTGAAAAGTCGGGCGCCGTCCAACACGAGCGGGAGCCCGGCCTGCCGGGTCACGTCCGAGACGGCCGCCACCTCGTCGACGGTCCAGACGGTCCCGCCGGCCGCGTTGTGGGTGTTCTCGATGGCCACGGCGGCGGTCGGGGGCTGGAAGGGGTCGGGGGGACGCAGGGCCTCCTCCACCTGTCCGGGAGCCAGGACACCGTCGCGCCCCGGCAGTCCCCGCAGCTGCATCTGCGAGAGGATCGCGGTGGCCCCCGACTCGTGGTGGATCAGGTGGCAGTCGGACTCGCAGACCACCTCGGCCCCGGGTCTCGCGAAGACCCGCAGCGCGATCTGGTTCGCCATCGTCCCCGTCGGGACGTACAGCGCGGCCTCCTTGCCCGTGAGCCCCGCGGCGAGCTCCTGCAGTCGGTTCACGGTCGGGTCCTCGCCGTAGCAGTCGTCTCCCACCTCGGCGGCGGCCATCGCCGCCCGCATCTGCGGGGTCGGCTGCGTGACGGTGTCCGAGCGCAGGTCGACGACGCTCACTGTCCCTCTCCCGGGAGCGCGAACGCGGGCCTGGTCAGCGCGTAGGCGATCGCCAGGTTCAGGGCGGCGAAGGCCAGACCCCCGGTCGGGACCGCTCCGGCCAGGATCGCCGAGAGGACGGTGAGCGTCGCCAGGGCGAGGTTGGTGAGGGAGACGACGAGCGCGAGGGTGCGGCCCCACCTGCGGACCGCCCACAGCCCGGCCGCGCACGCGACGTAGACCGGTGCGAGCATCAGGGCTCCAACCTCGACCCGTCCGTCCCGCAGGCCCACCACCCCCCACGCGACCACGACGAGGGCGGGCAGGACGAACAGGACCGCCATGGTCCGGAACGCGGCGCGGTTGGGCACGTCAGCCGAAGAAGACCTCGGCGACCTCGAAGATGGCCGGGTCGACGGTCTTCAGCTGGGCGGTGGCCTCCGCGAGGGGGACGGTGACTATGTCCTGGCCGCGCAGCGCGACCATCACCCCGAACTCCCCCCGGCTCACGGCGTCGATCGCGGCCACCCCGTAGCGCGTGGCGAGGACGCGGTCGAACGCGGTGGGGGTCCCTCCCCGCTGCACGTGGCCGAGGATGGTCACCCGGGTCTCGTACCCCGTCCTCGTCTCCAGCTCCGCAGCCAGGAGGTTGGCGATCCCCCCGAGCTTCGCGTGGCCGAACTCGTCGGTCTCGGCCCCCTGGGTGACGAGCGTCCCCTCCGCCGGGACCGCACCCTCCGCGACGACGACGATAGAGAAGGTGCGGCCGCGTGAGGTTCGCTTGCGGATGCTCTTCGCCACCTGGTCGATGTCGAAGGGGCGCTCGGGGATCAGGACGATGTCCGCGCCCCCGGCGATCCCCGCGTACGTGGCGATCCACCCCGCGTGCCGGCCCATGATCTCCACGACCATCACCCGGTGGTGCGACTCGGCCGTGGTGTGGAGCCGGTCGATGGCCTCGGTCGCGATCTGCACGGCCGTGTCGAAACCGAAGGTGTAGTCGGTGCCCGACAGGTCGTTGTCGATGGTCTTGGGGACGCCGACGACGTTAACCCCCTCGGCGGCGAGCTTCGCGGCGGCCCCCAGCGTGTCCTCGCCCCCTATCGGGATGAGGGCGTCGATCTTGTGGGTCTGGAGGGTCTCGATGACCCGCTGCGCGCCGTCCTCGCTCTTGAAGGGGTTCGTCCGCGACGTGCCCAGGATGGTCCCCCCGCGGTGGAGGATCCCCCGCGTCGACTCGACGGTGAGCGAGACGAAATCGCCCTCGAGCGGTCCCCGCCACCCGTCGCGGAACCCGACGATGGCGTTGCCGTAGACGTCGATCCCCTTCCGGACGATGGCGCGGATGACCGCGTTGAGCCCCGGAGCATCCCCCCCGCCCGTGAGCACCCCGACTCGCATCAGACCTCCTCGTCACGGCGGACGCCACATCGTAGCCGCCGTCGGCATCGCCTACGATTGGGTCATGCCCCTGCGCCGCCGCCGGGACCCGGAGCCGCCCCCACCGGCGCCTCCGGGGCCGCCGCCGACCGATCTCGTGCGGGAGTACCTGCGCGGGCAGAACCTCGAGCAGGTCCAGCGGGTCGACGAGGCCGTGGAGCTCTACGAGAGGGCGGTCCGGTCAGGGTTCGACGCGGCGGGCCCGTACGACCGGCTGATCGCGATCTACCGCGCCCGCAACGCGCACGAGGAGGTCGTCCGCGTCGCCGAGGCGGCCCTCTCCAACGTGAGGACGTTCGACGCCAAGCGCGGCTTCTACTCGGAGATGCGTGACAGCGCGGCCGCGGCCCACGCCGCGCAGCCCGACGGGTCCGGGCCGGAGTTCTGAGGCGGAGCGTGAGGTTCGTCCTCTCGGTCGACGCCGGCACCACCGGGGTGACCGCCCTGCTCGTGGGACCCGACGCGCGCGTCCACGCGTCGGCCTACCGAGAGTTCCCGCAGTACTTCCCTCAGCCGGGGTGGGTCTCCCACGACGCCGAGGAGATATGGACGGCCACCCGCACGGCGGCCACCGAGGCGCTCACCCGCGGGGGCGTGGCCGCCTCCGAGGTAGCGGCCATAGGCATCACCAACCAGCGTGAGACGGCGGTGGTCTGGGACAGGGCCACCGGGCGCCCGATCGACCACGCGGTCGTGTGGCAGTGCAGACGGACGGCCGCCCGGTGCGACGAGCTGCGCGCGTCCGGACACGAGCCCACCATCCGGGACCGGACGGGCCTCGTCGCCGACGCGTACTTCTCGGGCACGAAGGTCGAGTGGCTCCTGGACACGAACGAGGGCGCGCGCGAGGCGGCGGAGCGCGGGGACCTGGCCTTCGGGACGGTCGATTCCTGGCTGATCCACAGGCTGACCGGCGGACGCGTCCACGCGACCGACCCATCGAACGCCTCCCGCACGATGTTGTTCGGCCTACGCACGCTCGACTGGGACCCGGAGATGCTCTCGCTCCTGCGGGTCCCCGCCGCCGTGCTCCCGGAGGTGATGCCCTCGAGCGGCCGGTTCGGCGTCACCGACCCCGACGCCTTCGGCGGCGCGGAGATACCCATCTCAGGCGTGGCGGGCGACCAGCAGGCTGCCCTCTTCGGACAGGGCTGCCACCAGCCCGGCCGGTCGAAGAACACCTACGGGACGGGGTCGTTCCTCCTGCTCAACACGGGATCGGAGCCGCCCCCGGTGACGGAGGGCCTCCTCTCGACCGTCGCCTGGACCGTGGACGGCCGCACCGACTACGCGCTCGAGGGGGCCATCTTCGTGACGGGGGCCTCCCTGCAGTGGCTGCGCGACGGCCTGGGCGTGATCTCCTCCTACGACGAGGCGGAGCCTCTCGCGGCGTCCGTCCCCGATGCGGGAGGCGTGGTATTCGTCCCGGCCTTCGTCGGGCTGGGCTCCCCGTACTGGGATCCCTATGCCCGCGGGACCGTGACCGGTCTCACCCGCGGCTCGACGAGGGCGCACCTCGTCCGGGCGGCGATCGAGGCGATGGCCCATCAGTCCGTGGACGTGATGGAGGCGATGGAGCGGGCCTCCGGGACGTCCGCCACGGAGCTGCGCGTGGACGGAGGCGCCGTCCGGATGGACCTGCTCTGCCAGCTCCAGGCGGACCTGGGGGGCGTCCCCGTCCTGCGCCCCGAGATAAGGGAGACGACCGCTCTGGGAGCCGCCTTCCTGGCCGGCCTGGCCGAAGGCGTGTGGGACGACCTGGAGGACCTGGACCGCTCCTGGCGCCTGGACCGGCGATTCGAACCGGCCGCGGACCCGAGCGCGCGCCGGGTCGAGCGCGACCGGTGGCGCCGCGCGGTGGAGCGGGCGCGGGCCTGGGAGACGCCGTCCCAGTAGCGGCTGCCAAACGGGATCGCCCGAGTCGATCCGTGTGGTTCCTGTGCATAGTGGTGCAAGCGGTGGCATGATGGCGAAGGATGCCGTCCAGAGACATGACCGCCGCGCCCGCGCGTTGGAGACGCCGGGTCCTGCATGCCCTCCAGCTGGGCCTGGTCTGCGTCGCCATCGGAGGGGTCGCGATCGCGGGTGCCTCCCGATCCGGACGGACCCCGATCACCACCCACACCTTCGAGCCCCCTCCCACGCCGGTCTACACGCCCGAGCCCCTCCGCACGCCCACCCCCGGACCCACCGTCTCGCCGTCCGCGACCGCTGCCTCCCCTGGCGCACCCGCGCTCGGCTCGGCCGAGGTCCAGGAGGCGGAGCGCCTGCTGTCCGCCATGGGGTACTGGACCGGTCCGGTCGACGGCGTCCTCGACGCGGCCACGAAGCACGCGGTCATGGCGTTCCAGAAGGTCGAGGGCCGCGCCCGCACGGGATCCCTGACCGCCGCCGAGCTCGAGGCGATGAGAGGCGCTTCGCGACCCTCCCCGCGCGTCGGTGGGCATCGCCACGTGGAGGTGGACCTGCGCCGCCAGGTCCTGTTCGTGGTGGAGACCGGCGGCTCGGTCTCGAAGATCCTGCCCGTCTCGACGGGGAGCGGAAAGGCCTTCACCTCCCAGGGCTGGACGCGCAAGGCTGTCACCCCCCGCGGGAGGTTCAAGGTCACACGCAAGATCGCCGGGCTGAGGATCAGCCCGCTTGGGCAGCTCCACTGGCCGAGCTACTTCGTGGGCGGCATCGCGGTGCACGGGGCGCCGTCCGTCCCCGGGTACCCGGCCAGCCACGGGTGCGTCCGGGTCCCGATGTTCGCCGCCCAGCCCCTGTTCGGGATGATGCCGGTCGGGATGGTGGTGATCGTCCACGACGGGGGGCCGATGGTGCAGGAGACCGATGTCGCCTCGCCTCCGGGGATGGCCCACCCCGACGCGACGGTCGCCCCGAGC
>DATLFR010000187.1 GCA_035540895.1 Actinomycetota bacterium
TCGCCATCTGGCTGCGGCGGGGGACGGTGACGGTCCAGCGCCGCGTCTCCCCCCTGCGCGCGCCGGCGGGCACGGAGGTGAGGGTGGACCTGACGCTCACGAGCGAGGGGTCCATCGGCAGCTCCCCCCTGCTCGTGAACGAGGCTCTGCCCGACGTCCTGGGCGACGACATCCGCCTGACCGTGGACCCCGGCGGACGCACCCGGTCCGTCGCATACGTGTTCAAGCCGAAGCTGCGCGGGCGCTACGATCTCGGTCCCCTCGAGCTCGTGAACACCGACCCCTTCGGTGCCATCGTTCGGACGAAACCGCTCGAGGGGACGGCCCCGCTGATCGTGTACCCGTCCTACGAGCACCTGGGCGGCATCCCGACGGGGGTCCAGCGGCTGGGCGCGGTCCGCCACTCCCCCAGGCTCGGACAGGGAGACGAGTTCTACAGCCTCCGCCCGTACGAGACCGGCGACGACCTCCGACGCGTCCACTGGACGTCCTCGGCCAAGCTCGGCGAGCTCGTGGTCAGGCAGGACGAGCTGCTCGGGGAGCCCCGGGCGATCGTGATCGTGGACACGTGCGCGTCGAAGCATCGCGGAGAGGGCGCGGAGGCCTCGATCGAGGCGGCCGTCTCGGCGTGCGCGTCGGTGGGGGTCCTCGCGCTCGAGAAGCGGATCCGGCTCCGGGTCTTCTCGTCGGACGGCCCGCTGGTGCGCTCGAGGCGCGTGACGGAGCCGGAGCTGATGGAGGCGCTGGCCCTGCTGCAGCCGAGCACTCGGCCCTCGGTCGTCGGGATGCTCGAGCACGTCCCTCCGCGTCAGCTGCTCGGCGCGGCGCTCGTGATCATCACGCCGGGCCTGTCGCAGCAGGAGATGGGCGCCCTCGCCAGGTTCGCGCACTCGGCCACCGGCGGGGCGATAGTGCACATCCTGGCCGACACGTTCGCGGGCGGACGCCGCCCGGCCAAGGAGGCCGCGGTATCCCCCCTCGGGCTCCCGATCGTCCGACTGGCGGCCGGCGAGTCCCTCCGACAGGCCTGGGGAGCGCAGGTGAGAGATGTCCCTCTGGCGCGATGAAGTAGGGTCTCCGCGCTCTTCTCTCGTCGCGGTCGCGGCGCTCGCCGTGGTCGCCGCGATGAGCTTCGGGCGCTCCTTCACCACGAACGAGCACCTGTGGTGGACGCTCCCCGCCCTGGCCATCGGGGCAGGGCTCGCCGTGACGCTCGGACGACGGGCGCTCGGGCTCACCTTCGCGGGACTGGTGGTGGTCACGTGGGCGACGCTGCCGGTGCTGTTCGCGCGCGAGACCACCGCCCTCGGGCTCCCCACCCCGTCCGGGCTGGCGCATACGTGGGACCTCTTGGGACGGGGGGTCCAGGGCATGCTCCACGAGACGGCGCCGGTGGTCCCCGAGACGAGGTTCATGGTGCTGCTGTGGGTGGCCGGGCTCCTGCTCGGATACCTCGGCGGCTCGTGGGTGGTCGTGGGTCGTCCGATCGGAGCCATCGTCACCGGGCTCATGATGCTCGGGTACGCGGGTCAGGTCGGGGTCGGTCCGGGCCGGACGGCGTACGGGTTCGCCGCGGTGGTCGTGACGATAGCCTTCTTCCTGCTCGAGGGCCGCCACCGCATCGCCGCGTGGGGACGCGAACGCAAACCCCTGCCCGCCTACATCGGGCTGCCCACCCTGGCCGTCGCGTCGCTCATCGCGCTCGCCTCGCCGATGGTCCTCGGGGCGACCAACCCGCTGATCGACCTGCAGGGGGGGCTGCAGCCCCGCCTCGTCATCATCAAGCCGCTCAGCGACGTCCGGCGGCAGCTCGAGATCGACCCCCCGCTCGAGGTGATGCGGGTGACCGCCAACGCGGCGACGTACTGGAGGCTCACCGCGCTCGACACCTACCAGGGTGACGAATGGGTGCTCGAGGCGCGGCCGGTCCCGGTCCCGAACGGACCGGTCCCCCGTCCGCAGCCGCCCGTGGTCGGGCCGGTGGTCGAGCAGCGGTACTCGATCACGTCCCTGCTGTCGCCATGGCTCCCGGCGGCGTTCGCCGCCGAGGCGGTGGACTCGCCCGTCGCCTATGAGATCGACGAGGACTCATCGACCCTGCTGCTGAGCACGGAGACCGTCCCCGGACTGCAGTACTCGGTCGTCTCCCGCGTTCCGGACCGGTCAGCGAACGATTCGGCGTCCGGGGCCCGCCACAAACCCGACGAGGTGGAGAAGGCGTTCGGACGCGCCGCCGAGCAGGTGGTCGGGACAGGAGGCTCGGTCTTCGAGCGGGCGGTCGAGCTCGAGGAATGGTTCCGCAGCTTCACCTACGACGAGAAGGTGCCGGGGGGCCACGACGTAGCGCGTCTGGACCGCTTCCTGCAGGAGCAGCGCGGGTACTGCGAGCAGTTCGCGGCGACGATGACGCTGATGCTGCGCGGGCTGGGCATCCCGGCGCGGGTCGCGGTGGGGTTCCTCCCCGGCGCAGCGAGGGAGAGCGAGTACCTGGTCACGACCGACGACGCCCACGCGTGGGTGGAGGCGCACGTGCCCGGGCGAGGATGGGTGTCCTTCGACCCGACGCCGGGCCGCGGGATGCCGAACTCGCCCGACGGCGAGCTCGAGCAGCCCGTCTCGACGCCGACCCCCCGGCCCGCTGAACCGACGGAGGGCGAGCCGACCCCGGAGCCCACACCGACCGTCGCGCCCACCGACCCGGGCGGGGGGACCGACCCGCAGGGCCCCGGGCTCCCGATCCTGCAGCTGGTGATGGGAGCGACCCTCGTCGGCGCCATCCCGGGGGCGAAGGCGATCCGGCGGACCCGGAGGCGTTCCGCGGGGGCGCTCGGGGCCTATGACGAGCTGATCGACCGGGCGGCCGATCTCGGTCTCCGTCCCGGCCGGACGGAGACCCCCTGGGAGTTCTGGAGGCGGGTGGGCGGCGGCCCGCAGACGGGCACGGTCGTGGCGACAGCCGTGCAGGCGCTGTACGCACCCGACCCCGTCACGCGGCAGGAGGCCGACGAGGCATGGAGCTCGCTGCCCACGGCGGTGAAGGCGCTCGGCTCCCGGATCCCGGCGTGGCGCCGCGTGGCCGGGCTATGGGACCCGCGGACGCTCGTCCCCGAGTCGGTGCGCTCGGCGGCGACGACGGTGCTAGCCCGTCTCGCGGGACAGGGAGCCTAGGACTCCCCGCTCTCGTCGGCGGCGACCCCGGTCGTCACTCGGCGCCAGGCCGAGAACGGGTCGTGCTCGACCCGCGCCTCGAGCGGGTTGCGACCGGTGAGCGCGTGGCGGAGCATCAGCCCGGTGAAGGCCCGCTGGTCGTGCGTACGGAGGCCGAGCCCGAACAGTTCCGATCCCGGACCGGACGCCTCGCGGGCGAGGTGTCCGCCGCGCAGCCGCCAGTACAGGATCAGGAAGCCGAACACGGACCCGACGACGCCGGGCCAGGACGCTCCCGTGAGCCCGAGGACGACGTCCAGCGCGACGAGCGAGACGAACGCGGCCAGCCAGGCGATGCGTTCGCCCTCGCGGAAGGAGGCGGCGTCGATGGCGTGTCGAAGCCGTACGGTCTCGGACGGGGTGGGGACGTAGGGCATGGCGCGGTTCAGGTGTCCTTGCGCCGTGGGCGCATGCGGTCCTCCGCTTTGCGCCAAGCCCCACGAGCCGCCCGCGCGGGCGACGAGACGGACATCTGCTTCATGGCCGTCAGTATCAGGACGGTCGACCCGAGCATGACGAGGAACCCGACCGCCCCGCCCAGGACCCGGTTCGCGGCCACGAACCCGACCATGATCAGCAAACCGGCGATCAGGCCGACGAACCCAAGCCGCATGAGCCTGCGGTCGCGGCGGGGGTCGACGTTGCGCAGGCGCCGCTCGATATCAGGGTCGTCCTGCGCGAGGCTGCGTTCGATCTCCTGCAGGATCCTCTGTTCGTGCTCGGAGAGGGAGGGTTCGTCCATGGTCACCTGTGCCGACTCGGGTCCTGATTATATCCCCGCAGCCAAACCCCCACCCGCGTAGGGAGGTCCTTCGACACGTCCTCCCCTCTCCGCAGGCGGGTCCGGACGTCGGTGGCCGAGAGCGACGAGGTCGCGGGGTCGTCGAAGACCTCCCCGGGTTCGAGCACCGCGACGTCGTCGCGGAGGACCGGGTGCCCGGGTCGTGGGACGACGACGAGGCGGACCTCGCGCCGCGTCGCCTCGACCCCCGCCTCCCCGTCGGGATACCACGAAGGGTCCTCGAGCCGGGGAAGCTTGTCCGAGCCCACCACGAACACGATCGGCCGGTCCGAGGCGCGAGTCATCTCGAGGTACGTCCCCCTGTTGCAGACCGCGAAACCGAGATCGTGGTCGTCGGCGAGCCCCTGCAGCAGGAGGAGCCTGTCCTCCATGGGGAGCAGGAGATCGGGCGGCCTGTCCAGGAGGACCTTCGTGAGCAGCAGCGAGCCCGGGAGACCGGTCCACCGGGCGGCCGCAGCCAGCACCTGCAGGTGAGCGTTCGTGGGAGGGTCGAAGGCCCCGGCCAGCGCGACCGTCGTCCCGTCTCCCGCTGGGGACCGCAGCCAGACGAGCCGCGGCGGTCCCGCCGGGTCGAGCTCGGCGAACGAGCGGGTGGGGTCCATCCCACATCGTAGGTACCGTAGGGAGGTGCGCGCGGTGGGACGGGTGTTCGGACGTGACGGACGCGACGAGTCGGCTGGCCCGGCGGCGGCCGAGCTCGTGGTCGTGGACGAGCGGGTCCTGGCGGGCGGCGGCGGTCCGGACGCGGCCTGGCTCTGCGCCAGGCTGTCCGGCGCGGGGGTCCCCGCCTCCCGCCTGACCGTCCTGCCGCCGGAGGTCACCGTCCTGTCCCGGGAGGTGGCCGCGGCGCTCGTCCGGTCGCCGTCCGTCCTCGTCGTCGTGGGAGACGGACCGGTCCACGAGGCGGTCGGGATGGCGGCCGGGCTCCCGATGGTGCCGGAGCCGGACGAGCATGGAGGGCAGGAGCTCGAGCTCCCCGCCGGCGCGGCCCCGATCCCCAACCCGGCTGGGGGGAGGCCCGGGGTCATCGTCGAGTCGCGGGGGACGCTCGTCGTATGCCTCCCCGGCGACGACGCGCAGCTCCGCGCGATGTGGTCCGGACCGGTGGCGGAGGTCCTGCACATCAGGCTCGGACCCGCCGACGATGGGAACCCCCCTCCAGCGCAGGACGTTTCCGGTCGATAGGGAGGTTGGGAGCTTGGACCTCAGAGCGAGCACGGACGCGATCCGGGGCCTGGTCGAGAACGTCGAACGGGTCATCACCGGCAAGCGCACGGCGGTCGAGTTGGCCGCCGTGTCGTTCTTCGCCGACCTGCACCTGCTGATCGACGACGTCCCCGGCGTGGGCAAGACGATGCTCGCCCGGGCCGTGGCCAGGTCGATCGACGGGACGTTCAAGCGGGTGCAGGCGACGGCGGACCTGCTCCCCGGCGACATCACCGGGTCGACCGTGTACGAGCAGTCGTCGGGGGCGTTCCACTTCGTGCCGGGACCCGTCTTCGCCAACGTCGTGCTCGTGGACGAGATCAACCGGGCGACCCCGAAGGCGCAGTCCGCGCTGATGGAGGTGATGGAGGAGCAGTCGGTCACCGTGGACGGCGTGCTGCACGAGGTCCCCGAGCCCTTCTACGTCGTCGCCACGCGCAACCCGGTGGAGCACCACGGCACGTTCCCGCTGCCGGAGGGCGAGCTCGACCGGTTCGGGCTCTCGATCGGGCTCGGCTACCCGGACGCCCGAGCCGAGCGCAGCGTGATCGTGTCGCAGATGGACCACCACCCGATCGACACGCTCGAGCCTGTCCTGTCGGCGAGCGATGTGACCGCGCACCGGGAGGCCGTCCGCAGCGTCCACGTCGAGGAGAGCGTGCTCGACTACCTGCTCGCCATCGTGCGCGCGACGCGCGAGCACCCCGAGATCGCCCTGGGGGCTTCCCCGCGTGGTTCGCTCGCGCTCACCCGGGCGGCTCAGTCGTACGCGGTGCTGCGCGGACGCGACTACGTCCTCCCGGACGACGTGAAGCTCATGGCTCCCGCGGCGCTGGGTCATCGGTTGGTGCTGACCTCGGACCGCTCCGCGGAGCGGACCGCCGGCGAGGCCATCATCGAGACGATCCTCGCCCGGACCCCCGCCCCCGTGGCGCTGGGACCCTCCGCGTGAGGGTCCGGCCGACGAAGATCGCCTTCGGTCTGGTCGGCGGCGCGGTCATCCTCTTCGGCGTCGGCACGAACGTGCAGGCGGGGTGGGTGCTCGTCCTCGCCGCGATGCTGCTCGGGATCTGTGCGGCCGGTGCGGTGCTGCCGTTCGTGGCGCTGCGTGGGGTGGTGGTGGAGCGCGAGGCGCCGGCCACCGCGCGGGCGGGGGAAGCCGTCCCCGTCTCGGTGACGGTCCGCAACGCCTCCCGCGGGCTGCGCGGCCTCGTCGGCGTGCGCGACTCCTTCTGTGGCGAGGGCTGGGCGGTGGTGGACGTCCTGCGCCCGGGCCAGGCACGCCGGTTCACCGACCGGCGCACGGGTGCCCGCCGGGGCGTCTACACGGGGGGGCCGGTCGGCCTGGCGACCGGAGCCCCGTTCGGCGTCGCGGTCGCGTGGAAGGACATAGAGGTCGCCACGACCACCGTCGTCCACCCGCGCGTCTTCCCGGCGCGGGTCCCGGACGCGCTCGGGAGGACGGCGGTCGCGGTCCGGACGCCCTCCGGCGACATCTCGGGGGTCCGGGAGTACCGGTCCGGCGACCAGCTCCGCCACGTGCACTGGCGGTCCACCGCCCGCCGGGGCGAGCTCGTCGTCCGCGAGTTCACCGAGGAGGACCGGGGAGACCTGACGATCGTGGTGGACGCCCCCCACGACCCCGACACCGCCGACGCCGTCGCATCCGTCGCCTGCTCGATCGCTCGCGCAGCGCTGGGGCGAGGGCGGGAGGTCGAGCTGCGGTCGGGGGCCGGGACGGTCTCCGCCACCTCGCCCGCCGTGGCCGACGACTGGGGAGCCCGGCTGCAGCCGGGGGGACCCGGCGTGGAGGAGCTCTTGGCCCGGGGCGTGCGGGACGCACTCGTCGTCGTGATCGCCGCCGAGGAGCGCAACGCCGCCGCGGTGAGCCGGCTGACCGCGATGTCCCCCTCGGTCGTGGTGCTGGTCGACCCGGACGGGAGGGAGGGAGCCCGGCGTGTGGCCGCGTCCTTCGGAGCGACCCTCTCCGCGTCCGGACACGACGTCCAGGTGATCCCGGTGGCCGAGGACCTCTCTCCGTGGCTGCGTTGATCGCGCGCCTGCGGCGGACCACCCCGCCCACCGACGCGATCCCCTTCCGCGTCGCGGTATGCCTGACCGTCGTCGTCTCGGTAGGCGCCGCCCTGGGCCAGCAGGCCGTCCCGACCATGAGCGCCGTCGTCGCGCTGGTCGCCGTCCCCGGCGGGTTCGTCCTCTCCTACAAGCGGCGGGGCCACCGCAACGTCCTGCTGAAGCTAGGGCTCGCCGCCGGGCTGTTCGCGGCCTTCGCGAACTTCCTGTCGGACGTGCAGGGAGCGATCTCCGTCGATGAGACGCGGATGCCGCTCGCCGAGCTGTTCGTGTGGGTGCAGGTGCTGCACAGCCTCGACGTCCCGCGCCGGCGCGACCTGGGGTTCTCGCTCGCGTCGAGCGTCTCGTTGATGGCGCTCGCCGGGTCGGTCTCGATCTCGACGGGATTCCTGCCCTACGCGGTCGCCTTCGGAGCGGCCTTCGCCGCCGCCCTCGCCCTCCGTCACCTGGCGCAGCTCCACGAGAGGGCGAGCGCCGCGACCGACCTCGGGGAGCCGAGCCGGGAGGAGGCGGTGGAGGTCACGCGAGTGAGCGCGCGGCCCCCCGGACGCAGCATCCTGCGCCCGGCCGCCGCGGTGGCAGGTGTGGTCCTGGCGTTCACCGGCCTGGCGTTCGTGGCCCTCCCGCGGTTCCCGGGCATCCAGGTGGCGACCCTCCCGGTGCAGCTCGCCAACAACACGCCGATCTCCCGCTTCACCGGGAGCGTGGTGAATCCGGGCCGGCAGGGGCAGCCGGAGGCTTCGCGAGGGGGCGGCTTCGCACCCGACGCCTACTTCGGGTACGGGGACGGTCTGGACCTGCGCACCCGCGGAAGGCTCTCGGAGGAGATGGTGTTCCGGGTCCGGGCGCCCGAGCCCGCGCTGTGGCGGGGCCAGGTCTACGACCGCTACGACGACGGGTACTGGTCCTCGACGGGCGAGGAGGAGACCGTCACCGCCCGGTCCGGGTTCGACCGGTCCATCCTCGTGCCCAGGCCGCCCGGCGAGGGTCCTCGGTTCCACGGCTCGACGCGGGAGCTCGTCCAGACCTTCTACGTGGAGCGTCCGCTCCCGAACCTCGTCTTCCACGCGGCCGAGGCGCGGGAGCTGTTCATCCCCTCCACGTCGGTGGAGGTGGACCCGTTCTCCTCGGTCCGGCTCCCGTTCCTGTTGGAGGAGGACACGATCTACTCGGTCATCAGCCGCATCTCGACCGCCGGACCGGACGACCTCCGCCTGGCCGCGGCGCCGGACACATCGGACCCTGCGCTGGCGAGGTACCTGACGACTCCGGACTCGCTCTCGCCCCGGGTGGCGCACCTCGCCCGCACGCTGACGGCGGACGCCCCCACGACCTATGACAAGGCCGAGGCGGTCGAGTCGTGGCTCAGGCGGACGAAGGCCTACCGGCTGGACATACCCCGCGACCCGCCCGGCGTCGACCCGCTCGAGGTGTTCCTGTTCGAACGCCATGAGGGGTTCTGCGAGCAGATCGCCACCGCGATGGCCGTGCTGCTGCGCGAAGCCGGGGTCCCGACCCGGCTCGTGGCCGGGTACGGGGCGGGTGAGCGCAACCCCTTCACCGGCTACTGGGAGGTCCGTAACTCGGACGCCCACGCGTGGGTGGAGGTCCTGTACCCCGGGTACGGCTGGATCCCGTACGACCCGACCTTCGGGGTGCCCGAGGCGCGCGCGACGAACACGAGGTTCATGCTCGAGCCCCTGCTGACCTTCGCCCGCCGGCTGCTCCCGGTGAGGGCGCTCGCCTGGGCGATGGAGCGGCTCGGCGGCGCCCTCGCCTCCGCCGCGGTGGTCCTGGTCCTCGTCCTCGCGGCGGCTTCCGTCCTGACCGTGCTCCGTCGGCGGACGAGAACGCGGTCCGCGGACACCCCCACCCACCGGGTCGTGTCCGCTTGGATGCGTGTGGAGGAAGCGCTCGCCCGGGAGGGGTGCGCCCGGGGGTCGAGCGAGACGCCCCTCGCCTTCTGCCGTCGAGCGTGCACGGTGGCCGAGGTCGAACCGGAACGCCTCCGCGCCTTCGGGGACCTGTTCGTCTCGCTGCGCTACGGCCGGGACACGCCGGCTCCCGAGGACATCCTCAGGCTGGAGCACATGGCGGACACGCTGGTCGGTGAGGTCCGGGCGAGCCGCCCATCGGCGTTCGCCACCGCCCGGCGCTAGCGCGGCGGGTCACCTCCCGCGTCTGGACCACTCCTTGGCCGCCTCGACCAGCTCGGCGTCCGACCACTCGCGCAACGGCCTCTTGTAGGAGAGCGCGGCGCCGACCACGCGCGTGGGAGCCGCCGGTACCTTCAGCTTCCGCCGCTTCATCTCCTTGATGAGCGGCGAACCCTCCCATGACGCCTTCACGCGCGCCTCCCGGCGCTTCGCGTACCCGGCCACGTGCTGGGCCTGGGCCAGCAGCCGGTCGTCGGGGAGCTTCGTGAGCTGGTCGACGACCTCCGGCGGCTGGTTCGCGTACGCCTCGGGAGGCGCGCTCTCGAGCCCCGGGGGCACCTTCAGCTTGCGCGACCTCAGGAGCGAGGCGAGGGCCTGGGGGAAGGTCTTCGGCTTCGTCGTGGCCATGTCCACAAGGATGGCACGGACGCGCGGCGGGGTCACGGCAGAGCGCGGGGGGCTAGGATCTACGTCCACGAGGGGGACGAGCCAGGAGGGGCGATGAGCACGCAGACCGACGTCGAGCTGATCCCGCGCGAGGTGCTGTTCGGCAACCCGACGCGCATCCAGCCTCGGCTCTCGCCGGACGGGACGCGTCTGGCCTACATCGCGCCGCACGAGGGGGTCCTCAACGTCTGGGTGCGGACCATCGGACAGAGCGACGACCGGGTGGTGACGAACGACCGGGACCGCGGGGTACTCGCTTACGGGTGGGCGGAGGACAACCAGCACATCGTGTACCCACAGGACCGAGGGGGCGACGAGAACCACCGCCTCTACTCCGTCCACCTCGAGACCGGGGAGACGCGCGACCTCACCCCCTTCGACAAGGTGCAGGTGCGCATCGTGGCGGACAGCAAGCACCAGCCGGACACCATCCTGCTCGCGATCAACAAGGACAACGAGCAGCTCCACGACCTGTACCGGCTGACGTTGAGCACCGGCGAGCTGGAGAAGGTCGCGTCGAACCCGGGCAACATCGTGGCCTGGGTCCCCGACCTCGACCTGCGGGCTCGCGGGGCGATGGCCGCGCTCCCGGATGGGGGGTTCGTCGCCCTGGTGCGCGAAGACGAGGACGAGGAGTGGAAGCCGATCGTCACGTGGGGACCGGAGGACGCCTTATCGGCCGGTCCGGTCGGGTTCACCCGGGACGGACGCCACCTGTACCTGCAGGACCCCCGCGACGCCAACACGGCACGTCTCGTCCGGCTCTCGCTGGACGACGGGTCCATCGAGGTGATCGCGTCGGACCCCACGGCCGACGTGATGGGCGCCCTCGTGCACCCGGACACCACCGAGGTACAGGCCGTCTCGTTCCTGCGGGACCGGGTGGAGCACCTCGTGCTGGACGGGTCGATCCGCGAGGACTTCGACGGGATCCGTGAGCTCGACCGCGGCGACTTCTCGGTCGTGAGCCGGGACAACGCCGACCGCACCTGGCTCGTCGCCTTCACGAACGACGACGGCCCGATCCGGTACTTCGCCTGGGACCGGGAGACCAAGCAGGGGACGCTCCTGTTCAGCCACCGCCCGGAGCTCGAGAGGTACACGCTAGCGCGCATGGAGCCGGTCTCGTTCACCTCGCGCGACGGACTCCAGATCCATGGCTACCTGACCCTGCCGCCGGGGGCCGGTCGCGAGAACCTGCCCATGGTGCTGAACGTGCACGGAGGACCGTGGGCCCGCGACACCTGGGGCCACCACCCCGAGGCTCAGTGGCTGGCCAACCGCGGGTACGCATGCCTGCAGGTCAACTACCGGGGCTCGGTGGGGTACGGGAAGGAGTTCGTCAACGCGGCCAACCGCGAGTGGGGCGGGAGGATGCACGACGACCTCGTCGACGCCGTGCAGTGGGCGATCGACCAGGGCATCGCCGACCGGGGGCGGGTGGCGATCTACGGTGGGTCCTACGGCGGCTACGCCGCGCTCGTCGGGGCGACGTTCACGCCCGACCTGTTCTGCTGCGCGGTGGACCTCGTCGGACCGTCCAACCTGATCACTTTCATCAACACGATCCCGCCGTACTGGCTCCCGCTCGTCCAGCTGTTCCACGAGCGCGTCGGCAACCCGGAGACGGACGAGGAGTTCCTCCGGTCGCGCTCCCCCCTCTTCAAGGTCGACCAGATCAAGATCCCGATGCTCATCGCCCAGGGCGCCAACGACCCGCGCGTGAAGAAGTCGGAGTCGGACCAGATAGTGGAAGCCCTACGCGAGAAGGGCATCGACCACGAGTACATGGTCTTCCCCGACGAGGGGCACGGGTTCGCGAAGCCCGAGAACCGGCTCAGGTTCTACGCCGCGGTCGAGAGGTTCCTGGCCGAGCACCTCGGCGGCCGCGCCGAGGAGTGAGCGGCTAGCGGTTCAGCCGGCCCAGGGGCTCCCAGAGCTCCGGCTTGCCCTTCTGCGTCATGTAGTCGTAGAGGCCGCCGCCGATGGACCCCCCCTCGAGCGCGGCCTCGACGTACGCCACCGCCTGCGCGACGTCGACCCGGTCCGCGACGCCGCCGATCACGTGGACCGGGAGCCCAGAGAGACGACCTGCCTCCCTCACGTTCTCCTCGGTGATCGCCCGGGCGGTCTGCGGGTCAGCGGACCGGCCGGTCCAGTACGCCATCGGCATCACCAGGTCGTAGTGCTTGCGCAGCTCGGCCCAGGGGAAGCTGGACCAGGCGGAGCGGTAGTACGGCGACGACCAGGCGATCACGATGGCACCGAGGGGGTAGCCGGGGGGCGAGCCCTCCCGCACCCGGCGCGAGTACTCGTTGAGCCGGGCCGTGCGCTCGTGCTGGTCCTTGACGTCCATCCGCTCGATATCCGGAGCGACGGCGTCGAAGCGATGTCCGTTCGGGGAGACGTACCCCACCGCGGCCAGCGTGTAGGCGACGTCGCGGTTGACGTCCTGGAAGTCCGGGATGTACCAGGCGACCACCTTCATGCCGAGCCGGTGCGCCTCCTCGAGGGCGGCCGCGTTCGAACGCGGGAACAGGAAGGGTTGAGGGCTGTTGTAGCGCGCGGTCTGGATGTAGAGGGTCCGGACGCCCCGGGCGGCCAGGTCGCGCACGGCGGGCAGGACCGAGCCCGGGTCGTCGTTGAAGTCGTACA
>DATLFR010000188.1 GCA_035540895.1 Actinomycetota bacterium
GGTACGACTGGGAGTCGGTCGATGAGGACCTGCTCGAGTTCACGCGCAGCCTGGTCCGCTTCCGCCTCGACCACCCGGTCTTCAGGCGTCGTCGCTTCTTCGAGGGGCGGCCCATCCACGGGGCGGACGTGGCCGATATCGGCTGGTTCCGTCCGGACGGGAGCCAGATGTCCGACGAGGACTGGGACGTGGGGTTCGCGAAATCGCTGGGGGTCTTCCTCAATGGGGAGACGATCCCCACCCCCGACTCCCGGGGGCAGCGCATCGAGGACGACTCCTTCCTGGTCCTCTTCAACGCCTCGCACGAGGACGTCAAGTTCACGCTGCCCGGCGGCGCCTGGGGCTCCGTGTGGGAGATCGAGATCGACACCGCCGCACCGACGGAGCCCGACGTCGTGCTCAAGTCCGGCGACGTCGTCGAGCTGGTCGCTCGCAGCGTGCAGGTACTGAAGCGCGCGTAGGCCCCCGCGCCTGTCAGCTCACCCGGAGGAGGTTCCTCTCCGCCACCGCGTTGGCCGACAGCGTCTTGTAGCCGTGGGCGGTGAACAGGACGACGAGCGTGTCTCCCTCGGCGGCGACGACCTGGCCGGGCCCCCACCTCCGGTGTGACACGTGTGAGGAGACCGGGAACCGCGGGTCCGGAGGCTCGGCGGCTCGGCCCCCCTCGCAGGCGTCGCAGTTCCCGCAGGGAGCCGGGTAGCGCTCCCCGAAGTAGGCGAGCAGGAACGATCGCCGGCACCCTCCCGTCTCGGCGTACCCCCGCATCATCTCGACCCGGGAGCGCTCCCAACCTCGCCTCATCTTGGTGGCGTAGGTGACGGCCTCGACCGCCTCCCCGACCTCGAGCGCGCCGGTCCAGATGGGTGCCTCGCCGGGCGTGACGCGAACCGCACCCACGGCGGCCAGCGCCATCACCGCGGCTTGCGCCCGGCGGCCGTTCCCGAGCTCCTCGCCTCCCGCGAGGAGGGTGGCGACCTGGGTGATGGTCTTCTGCGATGGTCCGGCCCCCGCCGCGTAGCGCTGCTTGAGGCCCAGGTCCTCCGGGCGGTAGAGGAGGACCGCCTCGGCGGGTTCGCCGTCCCGACCGGCCCGCCCGATCTCCTGGTAGTACCCGTCGGGGGATGCCGCCACGTCGTAGTGCAGGACGAACCTCACGTCGGGCTTGTCGATCCCCATCCCGAACGCGATTGTCGCGACCATCACGTCCACCTCGCCGTCGAGGAACGCCTGCTGGACATCGCGCCGCCGCTTCGCGCCCAGCCCGGCGTGGTACGCCTCCGTGCGGACACCCTGTGATCCCACGAGCTCGGCCACCTCTTCGGCCGAGGCACGGGTGGCGGTGTAGACGATCCCCGGTGCAGGGAGGGTCCGGACGCGCTCGAGGAACCTGTCTCGCTTGTCGTCCTCGTCCAGGCACCGGACCACCTCGAACCTGATGTTCGGCCGGTCGAACCCCGTCACGATCTCGAGGGGGTCGCGCATGCCCAGACGCGCGGCGATCTCCGCGCGGACGGGAGGCGCTGCGGTCGCGGTCAGGGCGAGTATCGGGGGCCGTCCCAGGGCCTCCCGGGCGACCGCCCCGAGCTGGAGGTAGGCGGGCCGGAAGTCGTGTCCCCACGAGCTGACGCAATGCGCCTCGTCCACCACGAGGAGCGAGGGTTCGGCGGACGCTACCTGCTCGAGGGTGTCCGCGCTCGAGAACCGCTCGGGCGCGAGGAGGAGGAACTCGAGCCTCCCGTCGGCCAGGTCCTCCATGGCCTCGGACCGGGCTCCCTGGGAGACGTTGGAGTTCGCCTCGGCCGCGCCGCCCACATCGGCCTCGGCGATCGCCCTCACCTGGTCCTGCTGGAGCGATATCAGAGGCGACACGACGACGGTGGGGCCGGGGATCAGCGAACCGGCGATCTGGTAGATGGCGGACTTGCCCCACCCCGTCGGCATCACGGCGAGGACGTCGCGTCCGGACAGCAACGCCTCGACCGCCTCCTTCTGTCCCTCGCGCAGGTCGGACAGGCCGAGACGCTCGCGCGCTACGTCATCTATGGACGGGTAGGGTGGGTCCTCATGGACCCGTCGAGTCGCCATGGGTCGGGTCTCTCAGGCCCCCACGCGCAGCACGTGCGCCGACCCGAGCATCCGCTCCATCACCTCGGGAGGCACGGCGAGCCCGATCGACTCGGCGTAGACGAGCAGGCTCAGGAGCCGCTTCGGGCCGAGCCGCGAACGCTGGAGCAGGTACTCCCAGTCGACCTCGGAGCGAGCGAGCAGCTCGAGGGCGGTGAACCAGTAGTCGGCGGTCGCCGCCTGGTGCGCGAGCGCGAAGATCACGATGAGGTCCTCCGCCGAAGCCACGGGGAGCTCGCGGTCGTGGAAGGTGAGCCGTCTCAGGCTCCCGATCATCTCGTCGTCGAACTTCACGTTTCCCGAGGAGCGGAAGATGAGATCGACCGTCGTGTCGCCGCGGCTCGCTTTGTAGATCCACTGGTCGTTGTCCCGCTTCGTCTCGTACCCCACCTCCCCGAAGGCCTCCAGGGCGGCCTCGGCGTGCTCCTCGCGAACGAACACGTCGATATCGCCGGTCGTCGAGGGCTCTCCGTGCGCGGCCTTGGCGATGCTCCCGATGAAGCAGTAGGGGAGGCCGAGGCCGTCCATGACGCGGACGGTCTCGTCGAGGATGTCGAGGAACGCGGGTTCGCCCATGCGACGACCCACCTACCCCTCGAGGGGGTGTGGGGAAACCAGATCTGCGCGGTCGTCCTGGCCGCCGGACGAGGGACGCGTCTGCGCCCTCTCACCGAGCTCCGTCCGAAGGCGCTCTGCCCGGTCGGCAACGTCGCACTGGTCGACCACGCGCTCGCGCGCGTCGCCGGAGCGGACGTGGCGGTGAACGCCCACCACCTGGGCGAGGCGCTGGTGGAGCACCTGTCGGGAGCGGTCCACGTCTCCTGGGAGCGCGACGAGCCGTTAGGGACGGCAGGCGCCCTCGGCGCGCTGCGGGACTGGATCGACGGACGACACGTCCTCGTCGTCAACTCAGACGCCTTCCACCCGCCGGACCTGTCCGATCTCGTGTCCGGATGGGACGGCGAGCGGGTCCGGCTCAGGTGCGTGCGCGACCCCGGACGGGCCGACTTCGAGGGGCTCCGGTTCGCCGGCGCCTCCCTCATGCCTTGGGCGGCGGTCCGGGACCTGGCTCCCGTCCCGTCCGGGCTCTACGAGGTCGTCTGGCGCCACCACGATCTGGACATGCACGTCGCGTCCGGACCCTTCTTCGACTGCGGGACGCCGCGCGAGTACCTGGACGCGAACCTGGCGGCGTCCGGTGGAGAGAGCGTCATCGGGGAGGGCGCCCGGATCGAGGGAGAGGTGATCCGCTCCGTGGTCTGGCCGGGCGGGGTCGTGGCCGAGGGGGAGAGGCTGGTCGAGGCGATCAGGGTGGGGGACCACCTCACGGTCGAGACGTCGGGGAGGCCGTGAGATGGGTCCGGTAAGGTTGCTCCCATGACCGACGAGGTGTTCGGCCTGAGCGCGGGCCACCTTCACTCGAGCTTCTCGGATTTCCTTC
>DATLFR010000189.1 GCA_035540895.1 Actinomycetota bacterium
AAGTGCCTCCACGCCCATTATGCCCATCACGCCGCGGTCGGCGGCAACCCCGTCGGAGAGATGGTCGAGGCGGAGATCGGTCCTCTGCTCGCCTCCCCACCGTGCGTCGAGCTGCCGTGACCCGGCTGGCCGCGATCGATGTCGGGACCAACACCACGAGGCTGTTGGTCTGTGACGTTCAGTCGTCGCTCGTACCGGTCGCGCGCGACCTCGAGGTGACGCGGCTGGGCGAGGGGGTCGACGCGTCGGCGCGTCTGGACCCGGAGGCGCTGGCTCGGACCGTCCGGCGGATCGCCTCGTACGCGGAGCGAGCCCGCGACCTGGGAGCCACGCGCGTGCGGGTGGCCGCCACGAGCGCCGCGCGCGACGCCGCAAACCGCGACGAGCTCTGTGCGGCCGTGTCCTCGGAGACCGGTCTGGAACTCGAGATCCTGGACGGCGCCGACGAGGGCAGGCTCACGTTCCTCGGCGCGACGCTCGGGTTGGGAGAGGGTCCGTTCTGCGTGGTGGACATAGGCGGGGGCTCGACCGAGTTCGTACGCGGCACGGTCGAGGCGGAGGCAGTGATCTCGGTGGACGTGGGGTCGGTACGGTTGCGGGAAAGGTGCCTCACCTCGGACCCCCCGACGCAGGGCGAGATAGGCGGTGCCCGGGCGGTCGTGGACGCCGCGCTCGTCGAGGCCGAGCGGCACGTGGGGCTCGTGGGAGACGAGACGCTCGTCGGTGTCGCGGGCACCGTGACGACGCTCACCGCGCTCGTCGCCGGGCTGCAGAGCTACGACGCGTCGCTGGTGCACCACGCCCGCCTGGCCGTCCGCGACGTGCGGGAGTGGACGCAGCGCCTGCTCTCCTTGCCGGTGGCCGATATCCGCCCCCTGGCAGCCGTCCACCCCGGACGCGCGGACGTCATCGCGGCCGGAGCGCTGATCTGGGAGCGGATCATGGACCGATGGGGGTTCGAGGAGGCTCTCGTCTCCGAGACGGACATCCTCGACGGCCTCGTCGCCGATATGGCGGGGGTGAGCGGCGGGGAGGAGATCGACGCTTTCGGCTGATGCCGCCCCGGTACCCTGTGAGACGGCCCGGGTGGCGGAACCGGCAGACGCGGGGGACTTAAAATCCTCTGCCCGAGAGGGCTTGTGGGTTCGACTCCCACCCCGGGCACGTCGCGGGGCCTGTCCGCGGGCGAGTGGTGAACGCGTAGCCTGTCCTGGTGCATGTCCGGGCGAGAACAGGAGGGCACAGGTGCCGATCAGACCGAAGGCGAACACGAAGGTCGAGCTGCTGAAGCAGGTCCCCCTGCTCGCGGCGTGCACGAACAAGGAGCTGCAGAAGATCGCCTCGCTCTGCGACGACGTGGAGGTCGAGGAGGGGAAGGTGCTCGCCAAGGAGGGAGCGCCGGGCTACGAGTTCTTCGTGATCGTAGACGGTACGGCGAAGGTCACCCTGCGCAAGCGCAAGCTGGCGGAGCTCGGGAGCGGTTCGTTCTTCGGGGAGATGTCCCTGCTCGACCACGAGCCGAGGTCCGCGACCGTGACCGCTGCGACGCCCATGCGGCTCCTCGTCCTCGACTCGGGCAGCTTCCATCGCTTCATCCGGGAGAACCCGGACGTGACGGTCAAGATCCTCAAGGGCGTCGCCCAGCGCCTGCGTGACGTGGAGAAGGGACCGAAGTACTAGACCCGTTCACAGAGGGGTTCCGGCCGGGCAACACGCAAGAAACATCACCCGCTCATGATGTCCGCATGAGCGGACGCGAGAGGGTGGTGGCGGCGCCGCTGCGTGTCGTGGCGGCGGTCCTGAGGGGTATCGATAGCGGCTCGGTGGCGAACGCAGTCGAGGCGGTGGCCGAGCCCGAACTCGACGCGCGGGTGCTGGAACGATCGCTCGCCTCACTGAGGGGACGTCACCCGGTACTCCTCCGCATCGCGCGCTGAGTACCGGATCGACTCAGGAGCCGAACTGCTCCTCGCGCTCGGAGTGGGTGCCGTGCGACCCCTGATGCTCCGCGAGCTGCTCGGGGGTGCCGAACGAGGCCTGGCACTCGGGACACACGAGCGGCGCGACCTCGTCGGTGTCCATCGCCCCGTGCGCCTCGCGCGCGTGTTCCTGCAGGGCCTGCTCGCTGGTGAACTCCTCGCCGCACCTGCACACGAACGAGGCGGTCGGCATCTCCTCCATCGTCATCCCTCCTCCGCACGTCGGACGTGCTCCTCCAGCGTGGCGACCTTCGAGTCCAGCGCCCCCGTGACGCCCGGGCGGATGTCCGCCTTGAGGACGACGCTGCACCTGGGGGCCCGGGCCAGGACGGCGTCGACCGCCCGCTTCACCACGTCCATGACCTCCTCCCACTCGCCCTCCACGGAGGTGAACATGGCGTCGGTCCGGTTCGGGAGCCCGGATGCGCGCACGACGCGGACGGCGTCGGCCACGATCTCGCCCACCGACTCGCCCGCCCCGAGCGGGGTGAGGCTGAACGCGACGATCATGGCGCTCGGTGCAGCAGGGCGACGGGGAAGCGGTCCAGCGTCTCCGAGAGACGGAGCCGTCCGTCGGCCGACTCTAGGCGTCGTCCGGTGAAGGCGTCGACCCAGCGCGTGGGCGCGCGGGACGGGAGCCTCAGGACGGTGTCTCGCCAGGCGCGCCGGCCGAGCGGCAGCCGCCCGCGGCCGAGACGGACCGTCAGCCGTGGGACCACCGCGACCACCCAAGACCGCTCGTGCTGACGGGCGAACGCCACCACGTGGTCGGCTCGGCTCCCGTCGGCGGCCAGGGCCGTGTAGCTCCCGTGATCGAAGACGGCCCGGTGGTCGAGCCGGACCTGCAGTGCTCGGTGGGTCGTATAGAGCTTGACGCGGCCGTCGGTCCATCCATCCAGCAGGTCCCGGAGCAGGGCGTCTGGGTCGTCGTCCTGGCGCTTGCGGATGTCCTCCAGCATCGACGCGCGAAGGTCGAAGTCGACCGGGCGGCGGTTGTCCGGATCGACGAGCGAAAGGGTCCACAGCTCCGTCCCCTGATACATGTCCGGGACGCCGGGGGCGGCGATCTTCAGTACGACCTGGGCCAGGGAGTTCATGGCTCCGTGCAGCGAGACGGTCGAGCAGAGGTCGGCGATGTCGTCGAGGAACGGCCGGTTGCGCGGTCCGAGCACGCGCCGGACGAATCCACGCAGGGCCTGCTCGTGGTCGGTGTCGGGGTCGAGCCAGGACGTCTCCGCCTTCGCCTCCCGGGCCGCCTTCACCATGTAGTCGGCGATGCGTCCGGAGTAGCCCTTGCGTCCCGCCGCGTCGAGGGGCCAGGTGCCGACGAGCGTCTGGTACAGCAGCAGCTCCTCGTGCGGCGAGGGGGTCTCGCCTCGCCGCAGGGGAGCGTTCATCTCCCTCCACCGGGTAGCGCGCTGGGCCCACTCCTTGGGGATCTCGGTCAGGACGTCGATCCGCGCCCGCACGTCCTCGGCGCGCTTCGTGTCGTGGGTCGACGTGGCGGAGAGGGAGGCCTCCCCGCGTCGGACCCGGTCCGCGCAGAAGCGGTGGAAGGTGTCCACCGGGAGCGCGACGTCACTCGGCTCGCCGCCCACCGCGTTTCGGCTGATCAACCGGACGTAGCGGTAGAGGGCGGTGTCCTCGTGTCCCTTCGCCATCGCCGGGCCGGTGAACTGCTGCCATCGCACGGTGAACTCGCCCGCCTCGAGCAGCATCCTCCCGAGGAACTCGGCGGCCGGACGGAGGTCCGGACGGTGCCTGATCGTGTCGCGCACGGCTCCCTCGATGCGCTCTGCGTCAGCGGGAGACATCTCGCCGGGGTTGGCGTACGTCCGGTACACGGGGAGCCAGGCGGTCACCTCGAGGAGCGCCTCGCGCAGGTCGGCCGGGTCGAGGTCGCGCGTGTGACGGTCCTGCGCGACCCGGTCGGTCACGAGGCGGAGGAGGCGGGAGACGTCCGACCCGAAGAGGTCGTCCAGCACCTGGCGCTTCGCTTCGTGGACGACCTCGGAGAAAGGACGGGCATCGCCGGTCCAGGTCTCGAACAGTCGCTGGAGGACGGGCTCGGACCGCTCGTCGGCCAGGATCGCGGCCGCCGTGTTCAGGAACTCGTACCCCGTCGTCCCGGCCACGGGCCAGTCCTCGGGGAGGTGCTCGTCCGGAGCGAGGATCTTCTCGACCACGACGTAGGCGCCGCCGGAGGCATCCCGCAGGCGGCTGAGGTAGCCGCCCGGGTCCCGCAGTCCGTCGATGTGGTCGATCCTGAGCCCGGTCACCACCCCACGGGAGACGAGGTCGAGGACGAAGCCGTGCGTCGCCTCGAACACGGCCGGCTCCTCCTGCCGGATCGAGATCAGGTCCCCGATGTCGAAGAACCGTCGGTAGTTCACCTCCCGGTTGGCGGTGCGCCACCAGGCCAGCCGGTAGGGCTGCTGCTCGAGCAGCTCGTGGAGGGCGTCGAACGACGACGGGTCGCCGGGGGTGCCGTTCAGCTCCCGGGCGTCGGACTCCCTCATCCGCCGCGTCGTGGAGGGGTCGAGCGGGAGGACGTTGTCGTAGTAGCCGAGCTTCGGCCCCTCCGCGGTCCATCGGAGCTCGAGCTCGCCGCGCTCGAGCACCTCCCCGTAGGGGCCGCCGAGGATGGGGAGGAGGATCTTCCCCCCCTGAGCGTCCCAGTCGACCGCGAAGAAGTCCGCGAACGCCGACGCGCGGCCGCGAGCCAGTACGTCGTTCCACCAGGGGTTGTGGGTGGACGCGGCCATGTGGTTCGGGACGATGTCCAGCAGCAGCCCCATCCCCAGGTCCTCGAGGCGGGCCGCGAAGGCGTCCGCATCGCGTCCGGACCCGAGCTCCGGGTTGAAGCGGGTGGGGTCCGCTACGTCGTAGCCGTGGGTGCTCCCGGGCCTGGCGGCCAGCAGCGGGGAGGCGTAGACGTCGGTGATGCCGAGGTCCCGCAGGTAGTCGCAGATCCGCGTCGCGTCCGCGAAGCCGAAGCCGGGGTTGAACTGGAGCCGGTACGTCGCGCCCGGCGGCCGGGGCCTCACGTGCCGAACTCCTCCGCGAACCGCAGGAGCACGAGCGAGTGGGCGACGAGGTTCAGGGCGCCCTTGCGTACGGGCCGGGTGCCGGGGCGAGCGGTGTTCATCACCTCCTCCCATACCCCGCGTTCCTCTGGTTTAGGCAGCGTGAAGAGTCGCGACCGCGTCCCGCCGTTCAGGAGGAGCAGGAGGGTCTGCCCGAAGACCGGACGGCCGCGCTCATCCACTTCGTCGGTGAGGTCGCCCGGCATCAGCATCCCCAGGACGTGGTTCACCGGGCTGGCCCAGTCGGCATCGGTCATCTCCTCGCCGTCCGGACGCAGCCAGTGGATGTCGCGGACCCCGCCTGCCCCCGGTCTCCCCGTGAAGAACGATCGCCGCCTGAGCACCGGGTTGGCGTTGTGGATAGCGATGAGCCGCTTCGTGAAGGCCAGCAGCTCACGGTCCGCCGGGTCGAGGTCCCAGTCGAACCACGAGATCTCGTTGTCCTGGCAGTAGGCGTTGTTGTTGCCGCGCTGCGTCCGGCCGATCTCGTCGCCCCCGAGCAGCATCGGGACGCCCTGGCTGAAGATGAGGGTGGCCAGCATGTTGCGCTTCATGCGCTCGCGCATCCGGTTCACCTGCACCGAGTCGGTCGGGCCCTCGACGCCCCAGTTGCTGGAGAGGTTGTGGTCGTGGCCGTCCCGGTTCCCCTCCCCGTTCTCCCAGTTGTGCTTCTGCTCGTAGGAGACGAGGTCGGTGAGGGTGAACCCGTCGTGCGCCGTCACGAAGTTGATCGACGCGTACGTGCGACGTCCCGACGCCGCGTAGATGTCGCTCGATCCGGACAGTCGGTACGCGAGCTCGGGCACCCGCCCCTGGTCGCCCCGCCAGAACGCGCGGACGCAGTCGCGGTACTCCCCGTTCCACTCCGCCCACCCGACCGGGAAGTTACCCACCTGGTAGCCGCCGGGTCCGACGTCCCACGGCTCGGCGATCAGCTTCGCCTGGGAGATGACGGGGTCCTGCTGGATGATGTCGAAGAAGGTCCCGAGCCGGTTCACCTCGTACAGCTCGCGCGCCAGGACGGGGGCCAGGTCGAACCGGAACCCGTCCACGTGCATCTCGGTGACCCAGTAGCGCAGAGAGTCCATGATCAGCTGCATCGTGCGCGGATGCAGCATGTTCATCGAGTTCCCGGTCCCCGTGAAGTCCATGTAGAACCGCTGGTCGTGCGGCATCAGCCGGTAGTAGGACGCGTTGTCCACCCCGCGGAGGCAGACGGTGGGGCCGAGGTGGTTGCCCTCGCCCGTGTGGTTGTAGACCACGTCGAGGATCACCTCTATCCCCGCCCGGTGGAGGGTCTTGACCATCGACTTGAACTCGTCGACCTGCCCTCCGAGCCGCCCGCACGCGTAGCGCACGTCGGGCGCGAAGAAACCGATCGAGTTGTAGCCCCAGTAGTTGGTGAGCCCCTGCTCCCAGAGGTGGCGGTCGTTGACGAACTGGTGGACTGGCAGCAGCTCGAGCGAGGTGATCCCGAGGTCCACCAGGTGGTCGACGATCGGGTCCGACGCGATGCCGAGGTAGGTCCCGCGCAGCTCGTCGGGCACGGCCGGGTGCATCATCGTCATCCCGCGCACGTGCGCCTCGTAGATGATCGTGCGGTTCCACGGCACCTTGGGCGGCCGGTCGTCCCCCCACGTGAAGGCGGGGTCGATCACCACGCACCGGGGCATGCCGGGGGCGGAGTCGCGGGGGTCCGGAGCGAGGTCCTCGCGGGGGTCCCCGATCGTGTACCCGAAGATGGCGTCCGACCACTGGACCGTCCCGGAGATGGCCTTCGCGTAGGGGTCGAGGAGCAGCTTCGCGGGATTGAACCGGTGTCCACGGCCCGGGTCGTACGGACCGTCCACCCGGAACCCGTAGAGCTGTCCGGGCCGCGCGTCCGGGAGGTAGACGTGCCAGATCAGGTCGGTCCGCTCCCGCAGCGAGACGGTCCGGGACTCCTTCGGGTCGTCCGGGTCGTCGAACAGGCACAGCTCCACCCCGGTCGCGTTCTCGGAGAAGATGGCGAAGTTGACCCCTTCCCCGTCCCAGGTGGCGCCGAGCGGGTACGGCTTGCCGGGCCAGATGCGCAAAGGTCCTCCGTCGGTCGGGTGCCTTCCGAGTCTATGCACCGGACGGGTGGGAGCCGGGGAGGCGTCCGCAGGGGGTCGTTCGGGCAGAGGGGCGCCGAGCCGCGGGGGGCGTCCTATCCGTGGACGGGTATCTCTACGTGGGAGCCGTCCGGCAGGACGGTGTTCGTCGCCCGCTGCTCGTCGGACGCCACCCACGTTGCGCTCGATGAGGCGATCACCAGTCGGAGGCGGTCCGTCGGGTCCAACGTGACATCGTCGTCGATCAGCTCGATCCGGAACGTCCGCTCCTCGCCCGGGACGAGGTCCTGCCCCGTCCCCGGCCCCTGGGGGTAGCGGGCGTTGAGGAACCCACGCGCGACGAGCCTGCGCCCAGCCGGGCCGGCCGCGACCAGGATGGCGGTGAAGTGAGTGCTCGTCGAGTCGCTGCGGGCGCGGAGGTGGACGACCGGTCTCCCCTGGATCCGGGTGCCGGGCGGCACCGGGACGTCGAGCGTCGCGTAGCGGGCCGGACCCACCCCGAGGACCATCTCGGTCTCGGTGAGCGCCGCGTGGTCGAGATACGTCACAGGGCTCCCGGACAGCGGCACGCGCAGGACGGGTCCGTCGCCCCACGAGTCCTGCTCAGGTTCGTCCAGACCGCGCGACACGTACACGGCCGGCTCGTCCTCGACGCCGTTGGGCACGCCGAGCAGCCACCGATCGAACCACCTGTCCAGGAGCGGGTTCCAGATGTGGGCAGGCGGGAGCGCGTGCGCCCACCCACCGAGCACCATCCGCTTGGGTCCGGCCAGGGCCTGGAACCAGGCCGTCCCCTCCCACGGCTTCACGTTCACGTCGGCCAGCCCGTGGGCGACGAGGGTGGGCACCTCGATCTCCGGCGCGTGGCGGAGGTAGTCGCGCTCGACCCAGAAAGCGTCGTAGTCGGGCTCCGTGTCGTAGCCGCGCAGGGTCTGCTCGACGCGGTCGCAGGGGGTCCAGCGCATCGCGATGCGCTGGGCGTCGTCCAGGGAGCCGATGGTCGGCGGGGGCAGGAAGCCGTAGGCGAACATGAAGTCGAGCGGTGTGTCCGACGGGGGGTCGAGGTCGGCGGTCGCGCCCGAGTAAACGACGCGAGCCCCGCCGTGATACGCGTACCCCCACCACCGGCTGATGGCCGAGATGGGGACGATCGTCGCCAGGTGGGGAGGGCGCTCGACGGCGGCCGCGTTGGCGGTCGTCCCGTCGTAGGAGCCGCCGATCATCCCGACGCGACCGTTCGACCACTCGCGGGTGCCGAGCCAGGTGACCAGGTCGTAGCCGTCCCGCCGCTCGTTCAGGCCGCCGTAGTCCCAGCAGCCACCCGAGTCGTGGGTGCCTCGAACGTCCGCCAGCACGTAGGCGTACCCGCGCGGGACGAACCGATGTGCGAGCCGGTTCATGATCGTCGGGAGGGGCTGCTCGTTCGCGCGGACGGACAGCGCGTTGTAGGGGCTGAGGGTGGCGATGACGGGGACCTCCGTCCCGGGCGGGACGACCGGACGCCAGATCCGCACGGAGAGCTCGACCCCGTCGCGCATCGGTACGAGCACGTGCTCGTAGGTGTGGGAGTACGGCGGGTCGGTCTGCGCGCGCGCCGGGGAGACGAGGGCGGCCGACAGGGCGACGGCGACGACGAGGACGAGCTGGCGCATGCCAGGGGGGTTCGCCGCCGAGGGGCCGCGACCTCTTCCGAGGCGAGGGACCCCCGGTCGGGTCATCCTGGAGCGTGATCACCCGACGGACGGTGACGGGCGCTGTGGCTGCCCTGGCGCTCGCCGCTGCGCTCGGGATGTGGGCCGCGTCGCGGCCCGAGCGGCTCAACATCCACACGCTCCCGGACGGCGTGACCGGGCACATGGTCGGCGGCCGGTTCGTCTACGTCGCGAAGCAGGGCACCGAGGTGTGGGCTCTGCTCCCTTACGCCCAGCACATGGGACGAGAGTTGGTCTCGTGGTGCCCGGACGAGCAGATCTTCGCGGCACCCACGCACGGGGAGATGTTCGATATCCGGGGGAGCTGGGTGACGGGCCCGGGGGTCCGGGACATGGACCGCGTGCACGTCGAGGTGGCCCCGGACGGCGACGTGCTCATCGACCCGGACCGGGTGCGTCTCGGCGACCCGGCTCCCGCCGGCGGCGGTCCGATCGTCGGGTTCCCGCGGTGCAGCGGAGGGGTGGGGCCACCCGGGAGGACGACGGTGGGGGGCGTGGTCCGCACGGTCGTGGATAGCCTCACGCAGTGAGGGCGGTTCGCATCAGGTGGGCCGTTGGTCTACGTCGTGGGGGCGGTCCAGGCGGTGAACGACCAGGGGTGCAGGGTCCAGCCGTCGTCGCCGGAGGCAGCGCCCTCGTGCGCGCCGGGCCCTCCCCATCGGGTGTCGTCGGAGGTCACCAGGAGCTCCCCGGCGGGTGCCGGGACCGCACGCGCCTGGTCCGACAGGTTGAAGCACGCCCTGACGCTCACCCCGTCTCCGCTCCGCTCGAGCCAGATCAGGTCGCCGTCCACCATGGTCTTGACGCCGCCGTGGCGGAGAGCCGGGTGTTCACGTCGAAGGCGCAACAGCTCACGGTAGAGGTCGAAGAGCTCGCGATGTCCCTCCTTGTGGCGCAGGGCCAGGTCGATGCGCGAGCGTTCGAAGGTCGTCGCGTCCGCGGGGTCCGGGACCTCCCCCTCCCATCCGAAGGAGCTGAACTCCTCGCGCCTGCCGGTCCGGACGGCTTCCAGGAGGTCGGGGTCGGAGTGGTCGATGAAGTACAGGAAGGGGGCGGTCTCGCCGTACTCCTCGCCCATGAACAGCAGGGGCACGAACGGCGAGAGCAGCATCAGTCCGGCCGCGACCCGGAGGCGGTCATGGTCGGCGAGGGCCGAGAGCCGCTCCCCTTCCGCCCGGTTCCCCACCTGGTCGTGGTTCTGGACGCAGACGACGAACCGCTCGGGGGGCAGCCCGTCGGGAGGGTTGCCGTGTCGGCGCTGACGGTGCCGGGAGTAGCGTCCGTCGTAGATCCAGCCCTTGCGTAGTGCCTCCGCGAGGTCGTCGTGGGAGCCGAAATCGGCGTAGTAGCCGTCCGTCTCGCCGGTGACGATCGAATGGACCGAGTGGTGGAAGTCGTCCGCCCACTGCGCGTCGTGGCCGTACCCGTTGTCATCCCTCCCCGTGATGACCCGCACGTCGTTCAGGTCGCTCTCGGAGACTAGGAGCAGAGGTCGGCGCAGCTCGCGCTCTAGCTCCCGCACCTCGTCGTTGAGCTCGGCCAGGAAGGGGTAGGCGGACCGGTCGACGATGCCGTGGATCGCGTCGAGCCGGAGGATGTCCACGTGGTAGTCGCGGAACCACTGCAGGGCGTTCCCCACGAAGTACCGCCGGACCTCGTCCGACCCGGCGTCGTCGAAGTTGATCGCCTCGCCCCAGGGCGTGCGGTACAGGTCGGTGAAGTACGGACCGAAGTCGCGGTGGTACGAGCCCTCCGGTCCGAGGTGGTTGTAGACGACGTCTAGGCAGACGGCCAGCCCGTGGGCGTGGCACGCGTCGACCAGACGGGCGAAACCTTCTGGGCCTCCGTAGGTGGACTGCACCGCGTAGGGGTACACCCCGTCGTACCCCCAGTTGCGGTGGCCGGGGAACTGGGCGATCGGCATCACCTCGACCGCCGTCACCCCGAGCTCCACCAGGTAGGGGATGTGCTCGATCGCCGCGTCGAAGGTCCCCTCGCTCGTGAACGTGCCGATGTGCAGCTCGTAGAAGATGCAGTCGGCCATCCGGATCCCGGTCCACTCGTCGTCTGTCCAAGCGAACGTGGCCGGGTCGACGACGGCCGAGGGGGAGTGGACGCCGTCCGGTTGCCAGCGGGAGGCCGGGTCCGGACGCTCCACGCCGTTGAGCAGGAAGGTGTAGCGGGAGCCGTGTGAGGCCTCCGTCGTAGCACGGTGGTAGCCGCGGTCCAGGGGCTCCATCGCGATCTCGTTGCCGTCCAGACGCAGGGCGACACGCTCCGCGTTCGGAGCCCATACCTCGAACCGGACCGAGCCCGGCGCGACCGGCCGGGCGCCTATGGGCGCATGCATGGGCGGGTCCCTTCCCCGACGACGAGCCCCCGAACCCTCATGCCTCGGAGCGCGCGCCCCGGAAGAGCACACACCCCAGGGGCGGGAGGGTCACGGTGAGGGACCGCGGCCGCCCATGCAGCGGCACGGGGAGGGCGTCGACGCCGCCCAGGTTCCCCTGCCCGCTCCCGCCGTAGGAGGCGGCGTCGGAGTTGAAGATCTCCTCCCACCTGCCTCCCCACGGCACGCCCACGCGGTACGAGTCCCGCAGGACGGGGGTGAAGTTGCAGCAGACGAGGACCGCCTCATCGGGGTCGCGGCCCTTCCGCAGGAAGGTAAGGACGCTCCCGGATGCGTCGTTCGCGTCCACCCATTCGAAGCCGGCCGCATCGCAGTCGAGCTGGTGCAGGGGCGGCAGGTCGCGGTAGAGCCGGTTCAGGTCGCCCAGGAGCCGCTGCAGCCCCTGGTTCGGCTCCCGCTCGAGCAGGTGCCACTCGAGCTGAGAGTCGTGGTTCCACTCGGACGGCTGTCCGAACTCGGCTCCCATGAACAGGAGCTTCTTGGCCGGCGTCGTCCACATGTAGGAGAGCAGCAGGCGCAGGTTAGCGAAGCGCTGCCACTCGTCGCCCGGCATCTTGCCCAACAGCGACCCCTTGCCGTGGACGACCTCGTCGTGCGAGAGCGGGAGGCAGAAGTTCTCCGTGAACGCGTACAGGCTCCTGAACGTCAGGTTGTTGTGGTGGAAGCGGCGGTGTATCGGGTCGCGCTGGAAGTAGTGGAGCGTGTCGTGCATCCACCCCATGTCCCATTTCAGCCCGAACCCGAGGCCGCCCACGTAAGTGGGCCGGGAGACGCCCGGCCAGGCGGTCGACTCCTCCGCATAGGTCTGGACGTCCGGGTGGTTGGCGTACACGTCCTCGTTGAACCTGCGCAGGAACTCGATAGCGTCGAGGTTCTCCCGGCCGCCGTGGACGTTGGGGATCCACTCGCCCTCCTTGCGCGAGTAGTCGAGGTAGAGCATGGACGCCACCGCGTCCACCCTCAGGCCGTCGGCATGGAAGGCGGACAGCCAGTGCATCGCGCTGGACAGGAGGAACGAGCGCACCTCGTTGCGCTGGTAGTTGAAGACGTAGGAGTTCCAGTCGGGGTGGATCCCCTGGCGGGGGTCGGCGTGCTCGTACAGGTGCGTGCCGTCGTAGAAACCGAGCGCCCACTCGTCGGTGGGGAAGTGGCTGGGCACCCAGTCCAAGATGACGCCGATGTTGTGCTGGTGCAGGTAGTCGATCAGGTACATGAAGTCCTGGGGCGTGCCGAAGCGGCTCGTGGGAGCGAAGAAACCCGTGCACTGGTAGCCCCACGATCCGAAGAACGGGTGCTCCATCACCGGCAGGAGCTCAACGTGGGTGAATCCGAGCCTGGACACGTGCTCGGCCAGCCTCGGCGCGATCTCACGGTAGGACAGGCTGTGCCCGGTGTCGTCGTGCCGCATCCAGGACCCCAGGTGCACCTCGTAGATCGACTGGGGCGCGTCGATCGAGTTCCGGTGCGCTCGGCGCTCCATCCACTCCTGGTCGTTCCACTCGTACTCGAGGTCCCACACGATGGCGGCCGTCTTCGGCGCCACCTCGTAGAAGAGGCCGTAGGGGTCGGTCTTGTCGGCCGAGTAGCCACCGTGCCGCGAGGCGATGTGGAACTTGTACAGGGCTCCCTTCCCAACGCCGGGGACGAACCCCTCCCATATCCCCGACTTGCCCCGCGCCCCCAGCGGGTGGGCGCCGGGACCCCATCCGTTGAAGTCGCCCACCACCGACACGTACTGGGCGTCGGGGGCCCACACGGAGAAGTGGGTGCCCTCCGTCCCGTCCACCACGAGCGGGTGCGCCCCCATCCGCTCCCCCAGGCGCGAGTGCGTCCCCTCGTTGAACAGGTACAGGTCGTCGTCGGTCAGGACCGAGACGTCGGTCCAGACCGGACCCGAACGCTTGCGGGTGGGCCGCTTCGCCGCCGGCGCCTTCTTCGTGGCGGCTGTGCGGCGGGCCGGCTTCGCCCCGCCTTCGGCTGGGGGCTTGCGGGTCCTGCGCTTGGGCGTCTCCGCCGGCTGTCCGGCGTCGTCAGGTGTCCGGTCGGTCATGGTCGGCACCCTTTCGTTCTCGAAGATCGTTCAACTCCTGGAGCCTCCTCAGCACCTCCGTGTCGTGCCGGAAGGCCTCCGTGGACAGCGCCAGGCGCTTGCGCCACGACGGGTACTCCTCAGCTATACCCGGAACGTTCTGGGGATCACGCTCCCCCCACAGGTCCTCGATCGAGACGACGGCGGTCGCCGCGTCGCTCGCGCCCAGGGTCTTGATGCAGGCGTCCATCGCGCTGGCGGCGTCGGGGTCGTCGAGGCCCCAGGTCTCGGCCAGCTTCTCGCGCACAGCCGCGCGCCCCTTCCGCTCATCGTCCGCCTGGCCTTCGTCGAGGATCTCCAGCTCCACCCTGTCGTCGACGTCGTCCGCATCCCACCAAGCCGCGAAGGGCCACATGTCGTGGGTGTTCGGGCTGGCCATGGAGGCCC
>DATLFR010000190.1 GCA_035540895.1 Actinomycetota bacterium
TCTCCGACCTGATCCGGCGCGCCCCCAAGACCAGCAAGTGGGACGAGCTGGACTTCGTGCGCAAGGAGTTCCTCGCGACCGTCGTGGCGGAGGGACAGGGCATGCCGGTCGCGATCCAGCCCGAGAAGGTCCAGGACATGCTCGCGGGCAGCAAGCGCGGCACCCCCTACGAGATCGTCGCCGGCCAGGCGATGCTCGCCCGCTGGCTCGGCATCCCGGCTCGCATCGGGTACGGGTACGACGGCGGCGAGGAGGTCGGCAACGTCCGGGAGGTCCGGCCCCGGCACGGAGCGTCGTTCCTCGAGGTCTACTTCCCGACCTACAAGTGGCTCCCGATCATCGGCAACCCGCAGCAGGCCACCTCGTCGCAGGCGCAGCAGACCCAGGACCAGCGCAACGTCCTCGCCTCCGACGACATCGCGGTCCAGCTCTTCGTCCCGTTCGAGACCGACCCGCGCAGCTTCCTGTTCCAGCAGATCCGGGAGGCCGTCCTGATCGTGCTCCCGTTCTTCATCCTCGGGGCGCTGCTGTACTTCACCTGGCCGATCCTGCGGAAGGCGCTGTTGAGGTCGCGGCGTCGCACGTGGGCGCAGGGCCAGGGACCGGCGGCCCGGATCGCCCTGGCCTACGCGGAGTGGCGTGACCTGTGCACCGACTTCGGGTACCGCCACGACGCGGACACCCCGCTCATGTTCCTCGACCGCGTCATCGAGGACGACGAGCACACCGAGTTCGCGTGGCTCGTGACGCGCACCCTGTGGGGCGACCTGCAAGGTGAGATAAGCCCGGACGACGCGCTGGCCGCCGAGGAGCTGTCCCGCTCCCTGCGCAAGCGGATGAGTCAGGCGCACACGTTCACGCTGCGCTCGGTGGCCGCTATGTCCAGGCTCTCGTTGAAGTATCCGTACGCCCCGTCTCTCGGCGTCCTCGCTCGGAAGGAGCGTTCCCGTGTGGCAAGGAAGAAGAAGGCTGCGTAGCAGGCGCCTGGGGCTGGTCGCCGTCGCGGTCGCCCTGGTCCTGCCCGGTTGTGCTCGCGCCCCCCAGCAGGGCGTGAACGTGAAGCCGTTGACGACCGAGCTCGTCTTCGGCGTGCCCGAGGTGGACGAGACGGCGGCGCCTCCGAACTTCACGCCCCCGGACGACCCCTTCCCCGTCTTCGAGGTTCCCCGCAGGCCGACGACGCGTCCGGTGCCGAGGGTCGAAGACCCGCCTCCGCCCTCGACCGCGTGTCCGGAGGCAGAGCCGACCGCGTTCCCGAAGAGGGTCGAGGGGACCGTCGTCCCGAACCGACCGACGGAGGGCGTCCACACCTGGCGCGTCCAGGGCACTCAGCGCATCGCGTCCGGCGTGGTGTCCCTGCTCGGCGTCGTCACGAGGACCGTCAAGAACGTCCGGCAGGTCAGTCAGGGCCTGTTCCGCTTCGACGTGGAGGAGCAGGAGATCGTCTTCGCCTCCAAGAAGCTCGTCACCCAGACCTTCGAGGTGAGGCAGTCGAACGACGGCGTGAACCCCGACGGCATCTTCCTGCGGAGCATCCGCGTGACGGCCGAGGGGTCGACCAGCAACTTCAACCCCGACCCGCCGATCATGCTGCTGCCCATCCCGGTCCGGATCGGCGCGAACCCGGTCGGGGTCGTGGGCGCCAACGCCCAGGAGCAGATGGACACCACCGGCGTAGACCCGACGTCCCAGGCCGCCCTGCGCCACAAGGGCACCGTGCTCAACAGGTTCACGGTGGACGCCTGCGGCGAGGTCGTCCAAGGCTGGTTCGTCAACGCCGACCAGCGGTTCGTCAACCCCCGCGGCGAGACCTTCAACCGCAATTACAACTACATGATCGCAACCCAGTACGGTGGGATCATCATCTGGGAGCATGTCGAGCGTCCCTGCGAGGCTCAGGTGGCCACGAGCGAGGAGGATCGGAAGGCGGATCCGAAGAACCAGGAGAGGTGCCAGCCCGCTGGCGACCTGGTCTTCTACGCCCGTATCGGGCAGATCACGCCCTCTGCCTGACGCACGCCCGATGGAGACCTCGACATGAGTGACACGCGCGTCCGTTCTGCCGTCATCGCCGCGGGCGCGGTAGCCCTCACCTTCCTGATCACGCACGTGGTGCTGTCAGGCATCCCCACGGCGATCGTGTTCTCGGGCGCGATCCTGGGGCTGATCAACGGGCTGCTCGCGGTCGGGATCGTCCTGATCTATCGGAGCCACCGGATCATCAACTTCGCGCAGGCGGCGATGGGCGCGGCGGGCGCCATATTCGCCTACAACCTCGTGGTCTTCCTCGAATGGCCTTACATGCTCGCCTTCGTGGCGTCGGTGATCGTGTCGGTCATCGTGGCCATCGCGATCGAGCTGGGCTTCGTCAGGCGGTTCTTCGACGCCCCGCGCCTGGTCTTGACGGTGATCACGATCGCCGTGATCCCCGGCATCGGCTTCCTCACCGGGCAGCTGGACCAGCTCCCGCTCTTCGGGAGCAGCGAGGATCGCACGGTCGAGGAGCTCGCCGGACGCGAGATCGTCACGCCGTTCGCCGACTGGACCTTCCGGGTCGGCGCTTTCCCTCTCGACTTCCGTTTCGGACACCTCTTCGCGATCGTCGTCGGCATCGCCGCCCTCCTGGGGCTCGCCGCCTTCTTCCGCTTCTCGCGTACGGGTATCGCCCTCCGGGCGGCGGCCGAGAACGCCGAGCGGGCCCGTCTGCTCGGCATCAGCGTCGGCAACCTGTCGCTCGTCTCGTGGGCCATCGCAGGCGTCCTGGGCGGGCTCGCGGTGACCTTGTTCGCGACGGTCCAGGAGCAGTTCGGCACCCAGCCGGCGCCGCCGGAGCTCCTGCTCGTCGCCCTGGCCGCGGCCACATTCGCCAGGATGCGGAGCATGCCCGCGGCAGCCGGCTCGGCCGTGCTGATAACGATCGTGAGGCAGGCCGTCGAGTTCAAGTACGAGGAGCAGGCGGGTCTCGTCTTCATCGGCCTGTTCTTCCTCCTGGTCGTCTCCCTCATCGTCGCTGGGGCCGGATCGAAGAGGCGGGGGCGCCGCAGCGAGGAGTCGGAGGCCTCGAGCTGGCGCGCCACCGAGGAGGCGCGCTCGACCCCCCAAGAGATGCTCCAGATCGCCGGCATCAGGCTCGCCCGCCGCCTGCTCGTGGTGCTCGGCGTGGCGGCCGTTCTGATCTTCCCGTGGGTCGTGTCCAGCGGCCAGGCGAACCTCGCCGGTTACTACGCGCTGATAGCGATAGCCCTCCTCTCGCTGACCGTCCTCACCGGGTGGGCGGGGCAGGTGAGCCTCGGACAGTTCGGGTTCGTGGCGATCGGCGCCGTCCTGGGCGGGGCGCTCACGGGCCGGCTCGGGCTGAGCTTCTGGCTGGCCCTGATCATCGTGCCGTTCCTCACGGCCGGGATCACCCTGCTGGTCGGGATCCCCGCCCTTCGCATCCCAGGCCTCTTCCTCGCCATCGCCACGTATGCGATGGCGTTCGCGATCAGGGCAGGCCTGTTCGAGGAGCGGTACTTCGGCTGGCTGCTCCCGGAGCGGGTCGAGAGACCGCAGCTGTTCCTGCTCGACTTCGAGGACGAGCGCAGCATGTACTACCTCTGTGTGCTCGCCCTCGTCCTGTCGGTCCTGTTCGTCACCAGCCTGAGACGGACCCGCACCGGGCGCGTCCTGATCGGGCTGCGGGACAACGACAACAACGTGCGGGCGTTCGGCATCGACCCCGTCCGCATGAAGCTGGCCGCGTTCGCCGTCTCCGGCTTCCTGTGCGGGTTCGCCGGCGTCATCCTCGCCCACCATCAGCGGGCGGTGCAGGGGGACACGTTCCCAGCGTCCGTCAGCCTCGACATCTTCCTGTTCGCGGTCGTCGGCGGGGTGGGGTCGACGCTCGGTGTGCTGCTGGGAGGCCTCTTCTACGCCGCGAGGACTCTGCTGACGAACCAGTTCGCGGGATGGGTGCTCGGGCCAGTGGGCGTCCTGGCGATCCTGTACGCATTCCCGGGCGGGCTCGCATCGATAGCTCTGGGCCTGCGGGACACCGTCCTGAGGATCATCGCTCAGCGCAGACAGATGGTCGTCCCAGCGCTGTTCGCCGATTTCGATCCGGAGGCTCTGGAGCGCAGGCTCATCCCGCTGAGCGAGCCCACACCCCAGGCGGGACTCGGGGCCCTCCCGGTCTCGAGACGCTACCGGGCCGCGTCGACGCTGTACTCCCAGCGCAAACAGGCGGCCTCGCGCTCGGCCGACGGGGAATCCGCGGCCATCGGCGCGGCCGCCGAGGTGGCCCGCTCCGCTGAGGCGGCGGTCACATCTGGAGCCCTGGACAGGGGAGCCGAATCATGAGCAGGCAGATTGAAGAGAGACCCGGAACGGGAGGGGACGGCGAGGACCGGCCCGAGGACAGGGCCGGCGAGACGATCCGGATCCCCGACGGCGACCAGGTCACGGCCCGGGGAGGCCCATCGGAGCCCGGCTTCCTGGACCGCAGCAAGGCGGAGTTCATGACGCTGATCCGCGAAGCGTCCAACTACCGGCAGCTCGCGAAGACCCCATACGGACTGAAGCCGGTCATCCTGTTCACTCTGCTCTCGATCATCACCTCGATCGACGGCGCCATATTCGGGACGGTGTCGCCCGAGATCGTGCGCGACCTGGACCTGGACATCATCCAGCTCCAAGGGGTGATGTCGATCGTCGGCTTCTTCCTCATATTCGGCGTCATCTACCTCAGCTACCTGTCCGATCGGGTGCCCCGGGTGCCGATCGTCGCCGGGGGCTCCATCCTGTCCGGCATCTTCTCTCTGTTCACCGCGGGAACGAGCACCCTCCCCGCGTTGGGGGCTTCCCGCGCGGGCGACGCGGTGGGGTACAACGCGATGGCGACCCCCCAGTACTCCCTCCTGGCCGACTACTACCCGCCGCAGTCCCGGGGGAAGGTGTTCGCGCTCTTCGGGATCCTCGGTGACCTCATGACGGTGCTGACCCCCCTCATCGTGGGCGCCCTGGTCCTGAGCGCGCAGGACGGTCTCTACTGGCGCCTCCCGTTCCTGATCACCGGACCGCTGCTGATCCTGGCCGGCGTGGTGACGTTCGTGCTGTTGAAGGAACCCATCCGCGGCTACATGGAGCGGAGGTCGCTCGGCGTGTCCGAGGAGGTCGCCAAGCGCGCCGAGGACCCGCCGAGCATCGGCGAGGCATGGCGAACGATCTGGGCGATCCGGACCCTTCGACGCCTCTTCATCGCCGATGTCGTCGGGGGCCCCGGACGGGCCATCTTCAGCTTCGCCTTTGGGTTCTTCCTGCTGGAGCAGTACGGTCTCGGCCTGCGCGACCGGGTCATCCTGAGCGCGGTGCTCGGGCTCTTCTCGCTGCCGTTCGGGTTCCTGGCCGGCGGGCTGGTCGACGTGCTCACCAGACGGCGTCCGTCGCGCGTCCTCCTGCTCACGGGCGGCCTCGGCGTCGCGAGCGCCCTCTTCCTGTTCGTCGTCTCGACGGCCCCGCCCCTGTGGCTCCTCATCGGGATGATCGCCCTGTTCAACGCCGGGTACTCGTTGCTCGGACCCGCGGGCAGCGTCCTCTACGTCAACATCCTGCCCGCCCACGTGAGGACGCTCGGTAACTCGGTGAGGTTGCTGGCGGGGATACCCGGCACGGTCATCCGAGTGGCGCTGTTCGGGATCATGGTCAACAGGTACGGCCTGCAGGGAGCCATGTTCATCTCCTCCCCGCTCATCCTGCTCGGGGCGCTCGTCCAGCTCTCCGCGGCTCCCCTGTACGAGCGAGACATGCGCGCGGCGATCGCCTCCCAGCTGGCCTCCTCGGAGTGGCGGCGCGCGAAGGCGGCCGGACGCGGAAAGATGCTGGTCTGCCGCGACGTGGATGTGGAGTACAGCGGCGTGCAGGTGCTGTTCGGCGTCGACTTCGACGTCGAGGAGGGCCAGATCATCGCGCTGCTCGGCACGAACGGCGCCGGGAAGTCGACGCTGCTCAAGGCGATCAGCGGGACACAGGAGGCGTCGAGCGGGGCGATCGTCTTCGACGGGCGCGACATCACACACATGCCGCCGCACGAGGTCGCCTCCCGAGGAGTGATCCACATGCCGGGCGGCCGGGGGATCTTCCCCGACCTCACCGTGCGCGAGAACCTGATCCTGGGGAACTGGATGTCCGAGGCCAAGGAGGGGGAGCGCCGACTCAACGAGGTCTACCGGATCTTCCCCGTCCTGAAGGAGAGGCTCAACGAGCGCGCGCAGACCCTGTCGGGCGGCGAGCAGCAGCAGCTGTCCCTGGCTCAGGCGTTCCTGAGCCGCCCGCGACTGCTGATGATCGACGAGCTGTCGCTCGGGCTCTCCCCGCAGGTCGTGGAGCAGCTCATCGGGATCGTGAAGGAGATAAACCGCCTGGGCACGACCGTGATCGTCGTCGAGCAGTCGGTGAACGTGGCCCTCACCCTGGCCGAGCGGGCCATCTTCATGGAGAAGGGCGAGGTGAAGTTCTTCGGTGACACGGCCGAGCTACTCCGGCGCCCGGACATCCTCCGCGCCGTCTACGTGAAGGGAACGGGTGCCCTGACGGAGGGTCCGGTCAGCGGCGTGAAGGGGGACAAGGAGCGCCGCCAGTACGAGCTGGAGAGCGCCCGGCCCGTGCTCGAGGTCAAGAACGTGAGCAAGTCCTTCGGCGGGATCCAGGCCGTCAAGGGCGCGAACCTGGTCCTGCGCGAGGGGGAGGCGCTGGGGCTCATCGGCCCCAACGGCGCCGGGAAGACGACCCTGTTCGACCTGATCTCCGGGTACCAGATCCCCGACCAGGGGCAGATCGTGCTCGACTCGGTCGATATCACCGGTCTGCCTCCCCAGGAGCGGGCGAAGCAGCGGCTCGTGCGTCGCTTCCAGGACGCGCGGCTCTTCCCGTCCCTCACCGTCTACGAGAACATCCTCGTCGCGCTCGAGCGGCGCCTCGAGGTACGCAACGTCGCCCTGACGGCCATGCCGCTGCCCCAGGTGCGCCAGTCCGAGCGGCGTGTCCGCCGTCGCGCCGACCGCCTGATCGACCTCCTCGAGCTGGGCGCCTACCGGGACAAGTTCGTGAAGGAGCTGTCCACCGGTCTGCGCCGGATCACCGACATCGCCTGCGTGCTCGCCGCCGAGCCGAAGGTGCTCATGCTGGACGAGCCGTCGAGCGGTATCGCCCAGGCCGAGTCGGAGGGGCTGGCCCCCCTGCTGCGCCGGGTCAGGTTCGAGACCGGGTGCAGCATGCTGATCATCGAGCACGACATGCCGCTCATCTCCGCCATCTCCGACGAGCTCGTGGCGATGATCCAGGGAGAGGTCGTGCTGAGGGGGGATCCGGACGAGGTGCTCAACGACGACCGGGTCATCGAGGCCTACCTGGGCACCTCGGAGAACGTGATCCAGCGCTCGGGCGTTATGGATGGAAAGGGTCCGAGGACGAGCAAGGGATGACGACCATGACCAGGCGAGCGACGTTTCTGATGACCGCCCTGCTGATGCTGCTCGCAGCGTGCGGGGAGGGAGCCAAGGTGGGGAACGAGAGGCTGCTCGAGGGAGTGGAGGGCGGCGGGAGCTACGACTTCGCGACACCTCCCCCCGTGGCGGAGGACGCACCCGGTGCGCTCGACGTGGGGGCCCAGGCTACACCGCCTCCCGCCCAGGCGACCCCGGCCCCCA